>JAOASV010000130.1 GCA_030158535.1 Sediminibacterium sp. | reverse complement strand
TGTATTGACGTTACTAGGTATTGTGCTAGCGACTGGACTCGTGGTGGATGATGGAATTGTGGTCACCGAAAATATATTTAGAAAACTAGAACTTGGATTACCCATTAGAAGAGCTGCACTAGAAGGAAGTAAAGAAATATTTTTCGCTGTTATTTCTACCTCTATTACACTTGCTGTTGTGTTTTTACCTGTAATTTTCTTACAAGGTTTTGTGGGAAGTTTATTTAGAGAGTTTGGAATTACGGTAGCGGCTGCTGTATTAATATCAGCCTTTGTTTCATTAACCATTACGCCTGTATTAAATGTAGTCTTAACTAAAAAAGGTGCAGGGCATGGCAAGTTTTATGAGCAAACAGAGCCTTTCTTTAGAGGCATGGAAAATGGTTACAAGCGTTTACTAGCTGCTTTTGTAAGGGTAAGATGGATAGCCTGGGTTATTGTAGTAGCCTGTTTGGGTGCTATTTATTTTGTAGGCAATAATTTGCCATCGGAACTTGCGCCGCTTGAAGATAGAAGTAGTATTCGTTTTCAAATGACGGGCCCGGAAGGAGCTTCTTTTGATTATATGGATGATGTTGCAAAAGGGTTAACTGATTATCTATCAGATTCTATTCCTGAAAAATCATTTGTGTTTGCGTCTATCCCAGGATTTAGTGGAAACGGTGGTGTAAATGGTGGTACTGCAAGAATTGCATTGGTAGATCCTGAAGACCGTAAAAGATCTCAAAGTGATATTGTAAAAGCGGTTACTAAAAAATTACCTCAGTTTAACAATGCAAGAATTTTTCCGGTAGAAGAGCAAACTATTTCTGTAGGACTTGGTTCTAGGGGTGCGCTTCCGGTTCAACTCATTTTGCAAAATTTGGAGTTTGAAAAAATAAAAGCGATTATTCCAAAGTTTTTAGACGAAGCAAGAAAAGATAAAACCTTTCAAAACGTAGATGTAAATTTAAAGTTTAGTAAGCCTGAATTACTATTAACTATAGACAGGATAAAAGCAAAAGACCTAGGGTTGTCAATTACTGATGTTGCAGATGTTGTGTCTAGTTCCTTTAGTGGTAGAAGACTTGCGTATTTTACCATGAAAGGCAAACAGTACGATGTAATTTCTCAAGTGTCATTAAATGATCGACAAACGCCTAGCGATATTTTAAGTTTATATGTGCGCAATAACCGTGGCGAAATGATTCCTCTTTCTGCGGTAGTGGATTTGAAAGAAAGTTCTAATCCGCCAACACTATACCACTACAACCGTTTTAGATCTGCTACCATTAGTGCTTCTCTTGCAGAAGGTAAAACCATTGGTGATGGCGTTAAAGCGATGGATGAGATATCTAAACGATTGCTAGATGAAAGTTTTCATATAGCGTATGGTGGACCTTCTCGCGATTTTAAAGAGAGTTCTTCCAATACCACATTTGCATTTTTATTGGCACTCTTACTAATCTACTTGGTTCTTGCTGGTCAATTTGAAAGCTTTAAAGATCCATTTATAATTATGATTACGGTTCCACTTGCTATCGCAGGTGCACTTATTAGTTTATGGATGTTTGATCAAACGCTGAATATATTTTCTCAAATTGGTATGATCATGCTTATTGGTCTAGTAACCAAAAACGGTATCCTAATTGTAGAATTCGCCAATAACAAAAGAGTAGAAGGGTTAGCAAAAAAAGAAGCCGTGTTAGAAGCCGCTTCACAACGTTTGCGTCCAATTTTAATGACCAGTTTAGCAACTGCACTTGGTGCGTTACCTATTGCGCTAAGTTTAGGTGCTGCGGCAACGAGCCGTATGCCACTTGGTATTGTGATTGTAGGCGGTATTTTCTTCAGCTTATTTTTAACATTGTTTGTAGTGCCAGCTGTATATATATTTATATCAGGAAAGCATATCAAAGCCGTAGAAGAAATTGCATAAATAATTATCATGAGTAACGCTATTGCAGATATTAGAAAAGATTATAAGTTGGCTTCTTTAGAAGAAGCAGATGTGGCCTCTAATCCTATCGATCAATTTACCCGCTGGTGGAATGATGCGGTTGCTTCACAAATTGATGAAGTAAATGCTATGACACTCGCTACTGTAAATACTGCTGGGGTTCCTGCTGCGCGGATCGTACTTTTAAAAGGCTATAATCCTGAGGGTTTTATTTTTTTTACGAACTACGAAAGTGATAAAGGCAAAAATTTAGCACAAAATCCAAATGCTGCGCTTGTTTTTTTCTGGAAAGAATTAGAAAGACAAATTAGAATTGAAGGCACCGTCCAAAAAGTAAGTGCCGAAGAAAGTGACCGTTATTTTAATTCACGCCCAGCTTCTAGTAGAATTGGCGCTTGGGCTTCACCACAAAGTGCAGTCATTGAAAATAGATTGGTGATTGAACAAAATGTAGAACGCTATACTTCCATTTTTGCCAATGATTCTATCGAAAGACCTGACCACTGGGGAGGCTATATTGTAAAACCAACAAGTATCGAATTTTGGCAAGGCAGATCTAGCCGCTTGCATGACCGCATTAGATACAAACTTGAAACAAGTGGGTATAATGCTGCTACTGATACTAGAACTAGAACAGATGCAAACTGGAAAATTGAACGCCTAGCGCCTTAAAAATTTCAATTACTATTTTCTAGAAATTACTTTTTCTGCAGCCGCTACAATAAATGGTGTGTCTAATCCGTACTTTGTAAGTAGTTGTGTTGGTGTACCACTTTCTCCAAAAGTATCGTTGGTGCCTATGTATTCGATAGGAATTGGGAAGTGTTTTGCAGCAACTTGTGCAACGCTATCACCAAGTCCACCAATAACATTATGTTCTTCTACCGTTACAGCACATTTTGTTTTTGAAATAGAACGGATAATCGCCGCTTCATCAAGAGGCTTGATGGTATGAATATTAATCACTTCTACACTCAATCCTTTTTCCTCTAGTATGCGTCCAGCTTCAATCGCTTTCCAAACCATATGACCGCAAGCAAAAATACTTACGTCAGTACCTTCCGATAATTGTTGTGCTTTACCAATTACAAAATCACTACCATCTACAGCTGTAAAGTTTGGCCATTTTGGACGACCAAATCTTAAATATACAGGCCCTTCATAAGAAGCAATTGCTTTAGTAGCAGCCTTGGTTTGATTAAAATCGCAAGGAACAATAACGGTCATGCCCGGAAGCATTTTCATTAGTCCAATGTCTTCTAAAATTTGGTGTGTTGCACCATCTTCACCTAATGTAAGACCCGCGTGTGATGCACAAATTTTTACATTCTTTCCGCTATACGCAACACTTTGTCTGATTTGATCATATACTCTACCCGTGCTAAAATTTGCAAACGTTGTCGTGTATGGAATTTTACCACCAATGGTCATACCAGCAGCAATACCAATCATGTTGGCTTCTGCAATACCTACTTGTACAAAGCGGTTTGGAAAATCTTTGATAAAGGGTCCTAGTTTTAAAGAACCTGCTAGATCTGCAGTAAGTACTACTACATTTTCATTTTCTTTTCCTATTTCGTGAATGCCTTCACCAAATCCACCACGTGTTTCTTTTTCGTTTTGTACTTGTATGTCTTGTAATTTCATGAGAAGTATTTTTTATCCTTCAAAAGTGCTATAAAAATAAGGTGTCTTTGCTTCAAACTCGGCGCTGCAAGTGTCTACCATTTTGTAAACTCTGGTAATGCCAAGTGCTTTTCTTTTTTCATACACTTGTTCATCTGTGCAATCGCCATGTAAAATTTTTGAAATTTGCACGTCACCAAAACCACATTTTTTAGCTTCTTTTAATAAGCTTTCAGGAAGGGTTTCTAGTGTATGCGTTGCAATTTCTTTTTCGATATTACAAATTTGTAAAATCTGGTGTAAGAACCATCTGTCAATGCCTGTTGCTTGTGCAATAGACTTAACAGTAGAACCCGCCATGAGCGCATCTTTGATTCTAAATATGCGGTCCCATTTTGGTGTTTTTATATATTCTACGAGGTCCTCGCTTTTCATGAGGCTCTTACCGTAATAGCCTAAACCAACGGCTTCATTTTCTAAACTCTGACAAGCTTTTTGTATGGCTTCTTTAAAGTTTCTTCCAATCGCCATTACCTCACCTACACTTTTCATTTGTAAACCAAGAGTGTCATTGGCACCTTTAAATTTATCAAAATTCCAGCGCGGCACTTTTACAATCACGTAATCAAGTGCTGGTTCAAAATATGCAGAGGTTGTTTTTGTAATCTGATTTTTTAATTCATCTAAACTATAACCAATGGCAAGCTTCGCAGCAATTTTTGCAATTGGATAACCCGTTGCTTTAGAAGCGAGTGCCGACGATCTACTTACACGCGGATTGATTTCAACCGCAATCAATTCTTCGGTAGCAGGGTTAAGTGCAAATTGAACGTTACATCCACCTGAAAAATTACCCAGTGAGCGCATCATTAAAATGGCTTTGTTGCGCATTTCTTGGAATGCAGTATCACTTAAAGTCATGGCAGGTGCCACGGTGATAGAGTCTCCAGTGTGCACACCCATTGGGTCTAAATTTTCTACGGTACAAATGATAACAACATTATCGTTTTGATCACGTAACAATTCAAGTTCATATTCTTTCCATCCAAGTACTGCTTTTTCTACAAGTACTTCATGAATAGGAGATGCTTTTAATCCTCTTTCGAGTGCGGCATCTAAATCATCTTTGCTATGTACAAATCCACCACCCGTTCCGCCTAATGTAAAGGAAGGTCTGATAACCATTGGGAATCCAATTTCTTGTGCAAATTCTTTTCCTTCTAAAAAGCTATTGGCTACACGGCTTGGCGCTACAGCCATACCAATTTTTACCATAAGCTGTCTAAACTTCTCACGGTCTTCGGCGGTATCAATAGCAGCAACGTCTACACCAATCATGCGCACGTTGTACTTATTCCATATGCCAATTTCATCGGCTTCCTTACAAAGGTTTAAAGCGGTTTGACCACCCATGGTTGGAAGTACGGCGTCGATATCGTTTTCTTGTAAAATTTGCTCAATGCTTTCGATGGTAAGCGGCAACAAGTATACTTTATCGGCCATCATTGGGTCTGTCATGATGGTGGCTGGATTTGAATTAATCAAAATCACTTTAATGCCTTCTTCACGCAAACTTCTGGCAGCTTGAGAACCAGAATAATCAAATTCGCAGGCCTGGCCAATAATAATGGGCCCAGAACCAACGATAAGTACCGATTTTATGGAATTGTCTTTTGGCATAGGAACTAAAAAATAAATTGTGCAAATTTAATAAAGGGGGAGCAGAAGGGGGTATTTTTTTTGAACTAATTGGCCTCAATTTTATTATATAATCGTTACCTCCTTATTTTTAATACCCTAAAACCCTCCAAATGCTACAAGAAGGATCCAAAGCCCCAGCCTTTAAAGGCCTCGACCAAAACGGTAAAACCATTGCCCTATCTAGTTTTAAGGGTCAAAAACTGGTTTTATATTTCTACCCCCACGATATGACTCCAACTTGTACCGTGCAGGCCTGTAATTTGAGGGATAATTATAAATTATTGGCCAAAAAGGGCTACCAAGTGTTAGGTGTGAGCTCCGACGACCAAAAAAGTCACCTAAAATTCATTGCCAAGCACGACTTACCCTTCCCGCTTATTGCCGACACTGACCTAGTTATTCATGAAAAATATGGCGTTTGGGCCGAAAAGAAGTTTATGGGTAAAACCTATATGGGCACTTTACGCACTACTTTTATCATAGATGAAAACGGCGTGATCGAAAAAATTATCACAAAGCCAGATTCAAAAAATCATGGTCAAGAAATTTTAGGTACTCCTAAAAAGAAATAAAATTTATGAGACATTTACTCGCCTTCATTTTTGTACTCGCGCTGATGCCTGCACAAGCGCAAAAAGTAAATAAAAAATTACAGCAGGGGTTAGAAACCTTCACTGCTGGATTTAAAGGTGACGTTGGCGTTTATGTAAAAGATTTACATACAGGAAAAATAGCAAACATTAACGCGGATAGTATTTTTCCAACAGCGAGTATGGTTAAAGTGCCCATACTTATTGGCATCATGAATAAACTTAACAAAGGCGAACTAAATTATCATCAGGAGTTAACTTATAAAGACTCTTTATTTTATGCAGGATCCGATTTGCTTGCTTCATTAAAACACAATGAAAAAGTAGAGCTTAGTAAAGTGATCATGCTCATGCTTACAACAAGTGATAACACGGCAAGTTTGTGGTTACAATCACTAGCAGGTACTGGAACTAGAATCAATCAAATCCTTGATAGCATTGGTTATACGGCTACTAGGGTAAATAGCAGAACGCCAGGTAGAGAAGCGGATAGAGAGAAATTTGGATGGGGCCAAACCAGTCCAAAAGAAATGGTTTCTATGTTTGAAGCTTTGGCCAATAGAAATTTATTAGATACTGCTTCTTCCGAAAAAATGCTTCGATTGCTTGGCAGAAATTACTGGGATGAAGAAGCGATTTCACAAATTCCACCAGATGTTTTTGTGGCAAGTAAAAATGGTGCCGTTAATGCGAGCAGAAGTGAAGCGATGTATGTGCATGGAAAAAATGCTCGATACGTTTTTTGTATTTGTACTAAAAATAATAAAGACACCAGTTGGGAATTACAAAATGAAGCATGGGCGCTTGCGAGAAAAGTGTCTAAATTATTATGGGAAACCTACAAATAGTTATTGCTTTTAACTAAACAAAACATACGTTAACCAGCTCATTCCATAGGCTAAGGCCGTCATATACACAAGTTGAAACGCAGGCCATTTCCAAGACTTTGTTTCTCTTTTTACAACCGCTAGTGTACTCATGCACTGCATGGCTAGCAAATAAAATATCATCAGCGAAAGGCCGGCTGCTAAAGTGTATACTTTGGTTCCATCTGGATGTCTAGCAGCTGCCAATTTTTGTCTGAGAGAGCTGTCTTCACTATCTTCTACGCTATATAAGGTAGCCATGGTACCTACAAAAACCTCTCTAGCCGCAAAGGAAGTAATGAGGGCAATGCCTATTTTCCAGTCGTATCCAAGCGGCTTGATGGCTGGCTCAATAGCTTTACCCAAAATGCCCGCATACGAATGTTGTAGTTTTTCTGATGCGTATTGTTTATCTAAAGAATCTTTTTTTGCAGGCAACACTTGACTGAGTGCTTCATACTTTTTAGTAGTATTTGCTATTTGATCACCAGGTCCGTAGCTACTTAAAAACCATAGTAGTAGGCTAATAATCATGATTACTTTACCTGCATCTGTAACAAATATTTTAGCTTTTTCGAGCATGGTAATACCCACGTTTTTCCAACGCGGTGCTCTGTACATGGGAAGCTCTAAAATAAAAAAGCTTTTTTCTTTGATGGTGATAAACCACTTTAAAACATAGCTCACTAGCATCGCCATTGCGATACCTAGTAAATAAAGCCCCATCATTACAAGGCCTTGTAAACTTAAAAATCCAAAGTAGTATTTGTTATCTACAACAAGTGAAATTAAAATCGTGAATACCGGTAAACGCGCACTACAACTCATGAGTGGCGTAACAAGAATCGTTAACAATCTTTCTTTTCTATTTTCAATATTGCGCGCACTCATAATGGCTGGAACGGCGCATGCAAAACCACTTACCATGGGCATCACACTTTTTCCATTCAGCCCCACTTTGCGCATGAGTCGATCACTTAAAAAACTAATGCGCGCCATATAACCACTGTCTTCAAGCATGGTAATGAGCCCAAACAAAATCATAATTTGTGGCACAAATACTAAAATACCACTCAGGCCGGCTACCAGTCCATTCACGATTAAATTACTCCACCATGTTTCTGGAAGCCAAGCAGACAAAGAGCTTCCGCCTTTTGCAAAGGCCCACTCGATACCATCCATTGGAAAACTAGCCAGCCAATAAACGCTTTGAAATAAAATAAATAGTACAGCAAGTAATATCACATTACCCCAAACTCGGTGCAGTAAAATATTGTCTAACTTATCTGAAAAAATCTTTTTTTCTAGAGGCCCAGGCTCTATAACATGCCTACGCATGACATCTCTGATTTGACTATAGCGCTGTAAAATTTCTTCGGCCTGTGTTTTGGTTGGATTAAACTGATGCGTTATTTCAAGACCTTCAATTTCTTTTTGTACCGCATCTGTTAACGGAAAATTTTCATGATTGATTAAATAATGTATTGCAGCGTAATCACTTAAGCCTGGCACAATTTGATGAATGCCATCAATGGCGGTTGGTGCTAATTTTTTTGTGTCAATAAATTTTTTATCAGAAACAGTAGTTTGCTTGACCTTTAATTGTTGTAAGGCTTTTTTTAATTCTGTAATGCCCTTGTTTTTTCGGGGGTTAACGGCTATGATGGTGATGCCTAATTCTTTTTCAAGCCCTGCGATATCTATTTTGATGCCCTTGCTTGATGCAATATCATTCATGGTGAGGGCCATCACTACCGGAATTTGCAAATCGATAATCTGACTGCAAAAAAGCAAATTTCGTTTAAGGTTACTGGCATCTGCAACTAATAATACAGCGTCAGTTGTTATCGATTCGTCGGTGCCCATGAGCACTTTGTAGGCTACCCACTCATCAGCTCTTCGGGGATACAAACTATAGGTGCCCGGAAGGTCAATTAATGTGGTGTTGGTAGCATCTGGTAACCGAAGGGTCCCCGTTTTTTTATCTACGGTTACGCCTGGAAAATTGCCAACTTGTTGGTTTAACCCCGTCAAAGCATTAAAAATGGAACTTTTTCCACTGTTGGGGTTACCCACTAAAGCAATATGGAGGTCTCTTTGACTCAAGTTTAATTAGATGGCTACAAAAGTACCCCCAAAGAGGGGAGGGTTGTTACGAGATTGGGAACAGAATCGCTTACTTTTGTACGTAATAAAGCAAGCAAAATGGGTAAAAATTGGTTTTGGGTCCTTTTATTGGTTCCCTTTTTAGGATTATCACAAAGTAAACGCAAAATTAGAATTGAGGCAGAAAAGCAAAAATTGGCACTCATTTCAAATTTAAAATCACATATTAGCTATTTGGCGAGTGATGCACTAGAAGGCAGAAGAACGGGAACAGCTGGCGCCGACGCAGCGATGGATTACTTGGTAAAACAATATGAGCGGATGGGGATTGGTGCCAAAGGATCAAGTGGGTATCTTCAAAAATTTGAAATCAACGAAGGCTTGCAAATGGATCCAAGTACTCAATTTAAAGTGAACAATATTCAATTAAAAATTGAAAAAGATTTTTTCCCTTTAGCTACAAGTGCATCCTTACGTATTGCTGGAAATCCTGCCATGGCACTTCATGAAAAAGGCCAGCCTTGGTTTAAAGACATTAAAGAGACCCTTGAAGAAAATAAATCCAATCCTCACTTTGATATAGAAGCATGGATTAAAAAAGAAGTAACGACGGCTGCATCAAAAGGTGCTACTGCATTTATTATATACAATACAGGAATTGTTGTTGATAATATTTTATTTAATAAAAATGATAAAACAGCACCGTATTCTATTCCTGTAATTTATCTCACACAAACAGGGCTGCAACATTTTACAGATCCTTCCGCTACTTTACAAGTTGAAATTTCCGTTCGTCTCTCAGAAAAAAAACGTCCAGCAACCAATGTCGCGGCATTCATTAATAATGGCGCAGCAAATACAATTGTTATTGGGGCGCATTATGATCATCTTGGTTTTAACGAAGATAAAAATGCATTAGACACTGGTCATGTGATTCATAATGGTGCAGATGATAATGCTAGTGGTACTGCGGCGCTACTTGAAATTGCACGCTTGTTACAACAAAAATCACCCGTACATAATAACTACTTATTCCTTCATTTTTCTGGTGAAGAATTAGGTCTTTTAGGAAGTAAATATTGGATAGAAAATCCAACCATGACTGGGTCTATTAATTATATGCTTAACATGGATATGGTAGGCCGTTATGATACTTCACACAAATTAACGGTGGGAGGATATGGAACTTCAAGTAAATGGAGTAACATATGGAAGGCTATAAATACGCCGCTTGTTGTAAAATTTGATAGCACAGGCAGTGGTCCAAGTGATCACGCTAGTTTTTATAGAGCGGGTGTACCAGTTCAATTTTTCTTTACAGGAAGCCACCCCGATTATCATAAAGCAAGCGATGACGCAGATAAAATAAATTATGAAGCCACTGCGCAAATTGTAACACTGGCCTATCAAATTATGGGTATTACAGATAGTTTACCCAAGCTTGATTTTATAAAAACTACAGAGCCTCAAATGGGCCGTAGCACTAAGTTTACGGTAAGTTTAGGGGTAATTCCAGACTATGGGTATAGCGGAACTGGCATGCGCATAGATGGCGTGAGTCCGGGTAAGCTTGCAGAAAAATTAGGATTAAAAGCAGGTGACATTTTACTTCAACTAGGTGATTACAAATTTGTTGATGTAAACAGTTACATGCAAACACTGAGCAAGTTTAAAAAAGGTGATCAAACTGAACTGCGCATAAAACGCGGAACAGAAGAAATAAATATGCCTGTTGCATTTTAAAGGAAGCAATCAATTACTAGTATGAAACTGAAACTCAATATTGACGAACTCAACGAAGATTTTTTTGATGACACGCGGTTGCTTGGTATTATTGCGCCTATCAAAAGTCATCAATTTTGTTTGCAATTGAACAATCAATTAGGGCATCAGTTTAGACTTAATCCGGCCATCGAAATTCATCTCAAAAAAAAGGATCGCAGTTATTATTTTAGTATTTACGAATCTAAAGAACCCAATAGTTTTTTAGTACACTATTTATACCATAACCATTGTGATGGCGAATACTTATTGCCTGAATTTAGACATATGGATTTTTTATGGCTCACAAAAGGAGATTTTGTGGACGATGAAAAATGTAACTGGATCAAGCAAACCGTAAAAGCATTAAACGGCGTTCAAATGGTAGCAGAGCTTACCAATGAGCAAATAAAGAATAAAGGGAATATGGTTTTTTAACGCTTAGTTTTTTACCACCACTACTTTATCGCCTACTGCCTCAAATACACCAATAGGTTCTATAAAACCAGTAAGTCCATGCTTAGTAAATACATCTTTAATGATGTCTACAGCGGTAGGATCTACTGCAACAAGTAAGCCTCCATTGGTTTGTGGATCTGGTAACATGCTAAATGCTTCCATTACATTAACGCCCGGATCAAAACTTGTTTTTGTGCTGTAACTATTCCAGTTTCGGTACGTAGCATCTGGCACCATGCGCTGTGCTAAATATTTTTTAGCAGCTTCTATCATTTTTATTTTAGAATAAAAAATATGCGCAGAAAGTTCACTGCCTTCAGCCATTTCTATCAGATGGCCAAGTAGTCCAAACCCAGTGATATCAGTGAGTGCGTGCACTTCAGGTATGCCGCCCAGTATTTCACCTACTTTATTAAGTGTTGTTAACTGATCTATAAATGGTGCAAGATCTTCTGGCTCTAGTGCGTCTCTTTTTTGTGCGGTTGCTAGTATGCCCACACCAATTGGTTTTGTAACAAAAAGTACATCACCCTGTTTTGCAGTATTGTTTTTTTTGAGATTTGCAATAGGTGTAATGCCTGTTACAGCTAATCCAAAAATGGGTTCGGTGCTATCAATACTATGACCACCGGCAAGTGGAATACCTGCTTCTGCACAAATGCTTCGAGCGCCCTCTAACACTTCTGCTGCAAGGGCTGCAGGTAATGTATTAACGGGCCAACCCAGTATTGCAATAGCCATGAGCGGCTTACCGCCCATCGCATACACATCACTAATAGCATTGGCACTCGCAATTTTTCCAAAGGCTACAGCATCATCTACAATGGGTGTAAAAAAATCGGTGGTGCTAATAATAGCTTGACCGTTTCCCATATCATAAGCAGCCGCGTCATCTTTACTTCCGTAACCTACCAGTAAATTTTTATGTTCAATTTTTGGAAGGGAAGAAGCTAAAATAGTTTCTAATACCGCTGGTGCAATTTTACATCCGCAACCTGCGCCATGAGAAAACTGTGTCAATTTTATTGTTGAAACCATCTTATTTTTTTATTTTATGATAACCACTTTACGGCGCCAAGTGCAACAGATTCTTTGGTACCATTTTCGTTTTCAATTTCTAAATATCCATTTGGCAATACCCTGCAAATGGTAACAGTTTTTATTACTTCGTTTACAGCTACTGTTACAAGTTCTCCTTTTTTATAAAGCGCATTGTTGTAAAGCGCAATTAGAGCATCAGGCCCCTGGGTTACTAGTATATCTAATGCCTCCTCAATACATCCGCATAACTGAACTGCAAGATCTTTAACTGCATGCGTTTTGCCCGTTATTTGTTTGAGTGAAACGGCTTTGTTTAACTCGGGTCCAAAACTTGTTTGGTTGATATTTACGCCCATACCTGCAATACTCCACTGCCAGATCGGTCCCCTAAAGCTATTTTCAATTAAAATACCTGCTGCCTTTCTGTCACGCCAGTAAATATCATTGGGCCACTTAATGCGCGTTTCGTCACCGGCATATGTAATAAAAAAGTTAAAACATCCAACCGCTACAAGCATGCTAACAATGGAGGGCTCAAGCGCTGAACCGTTAAAAACAAGCTTTTTAGGGTCCAAAACCACCGATAATAGTATGTTTTGACCACTTTGGGCCTCCCAAACCTTACCCATTTGGCCCTTTCCTGCCCATTGTTTTTGGGCTAGAAAAGCAGCGCCGTGCCCAGCCAAGTTTGTCTTAACTTGGTTCATGGCATAGATGTTGGTACTATCCACTTCAGTTAATTCTGTAAATGGTAAACCGATGGGTGTATTTAAGCCTGCTGAAGCCAAAGAATTAGTATTTTTGACGAAGTTACAAGAGCTACGTCTAAATCAAATTATTAATCACTAAATAACTGTATTGTTGGAACCCCTTTCTGTATTAAAAAATCGACCAAAAAGTACGATTACCCGATTAACCAAGAGCTCTAAAATTCTAAAAACCATCATTAATGCCATTCTAGATAAAAAAGGTGAGCATGTTGTAAGTTTAGATTTACGCAAAATTGAAGAAGCTGCTGCCGACTTTTTTATTGTATGTCAAGCATCCAGTACCACACAAGTGCGTGCTATTGCTGACCACATCGAAGATGAGGTAAAACAGGCCTGCGGCGAAAATCCATATAAACACGAAGGACGTAAAGCATTGCAATGGGTAATCATTGATTATGTGAATGTAGTAGTGCACGTGATGCATCCGGAAGCAAGAGAATTTTATAAATTAGAAGAAATGTGGAGTGATGCTGTATCACAAATCCACGAATAATAGAAAGTATATGTCAGAAGAGAAGCAACCAAAATTTAATTTTCAGGAGAAAGGAAAAGGCGGCAAGAAAGGTCCTAAGTTCAATATTTATTGGATTTATGGCGTTGTGATTGTTGGTTTATTAGTTTCTCAAATCATGAACTTTTCGCCGGAGTTAAAAAAGACAACGGAGCAAGAGTTCAAACAACAAATGCTATTAGCAGGTGATGTAACCAAACTTGATTTTGTAAAAAACAAAGATGAAGTGCAGGTATATATTAACGGCGATAGTCTTAAAAAAGAATTCTACGTTAAAAAATTTGGCGTGGTGTTGCCTAAAGAAAAAGTAAAGGGTGCACCTTTATTTGTTTTCGAAGTGTTGGATTGGAAATCTTTTGATGAGAATCTTCAAAAATTTACAGAGCAACATCAGTTACCAGAAGTTAAAAGAGATATTGTAAAAGCTGCAGATTGGATGGGCGGCGTACTTCAATCCATTTTTACGCTTGTAATTATTGTAGTGGTTTGGTTACTACTTATGCGTAAAATGGGCGGCGGTGCTGGTGGTCCAGGCGGTGGTGCTGGCGGTATATTTAATATTGGAAAATCAAAAGCTACTTTATTTGATAAAGGCGCTAAAGTAAATATCAATTTTGGAGACGTTGCTGGACTAGACGAAGCAAAAGTGGAAGTGATGGAGATTGTTGACTTCTTAAAAAATCCAAAAAAATATACAGCACTTGGTGGTAAAATTCCAAAAGGTGCATTACTAGTGGGCCCTCCGGGTACGGGTAAAACCTTGCTTGCAAAAGCAATGGCGGGTGAAGCGCAGGTTCCTTTCTTTAGTTTAAGTGGATCTGATTTTGTTGAAATGTTTGTGGGTGTGGGTGCAAGTCGTGTGCGTGATTTATTCAAGCAAGCAAGAGAAAAAGCACCTTGTATCATTTTTATTGATGAGATCGATGCAATTGGACGCGCACGTGGTAAAAACGCCATGATGAGTAACGATGAGCGTGAAAATACTTTAAACCAACTACTTGTTGAAATGGATGGTTTTGGTGGCGACACGGGCATTATTATTTTAGCTGCTACTAACCGTCCTGACGTATTAGATAGCGCCCTATTAAGACCAGGACGTTTTGATCGTCAAATTTCAATTGACAAACCAGATGTAAAAGGAAGAGAAGAAATATTTAAAGTGCACCTTGAGCCTATTAAAATTTCTGAAGCACTTGATTTGCATAAACTAGCAGAACAAACACCTGGATTTGCTGGTGCTGATATCGCAAACGTATGTAACGAAGCCGCATTAATTGCTGCAAGAAAAGGAAAAGAGTCGGTAGAAATGATTGACTTCCAAGATGCCATTGACCGTGTTATTGGTGGTCTTGAAAAGAAAAATAAAATTATAGCACCGCACGAAAAATCTATTATTGCTTACCACGAAGCAGGTCATGCCGTTTGTGGTTGGTTTTTAGAACATGCGTATCCGCTTTTAAAAGTAACGATTGTGCCTCGTGGTACGGCAGCACTTGGATATGCACAGTACACACCAACCGAGCAGTACCTCTACAATACCGATCAGTTAATGGATCAAATTTGTATGACACTTGGCGGTAGAGCTGCAGAAGAAATATTCTTTGGAAAAATTTCTACGGGTGCATCCAACGACTTACAACAAATTACACGTATTGCATACAGTATGGTTACTGCATACGGTATGAATAGCAAAGTAGGTAACGTAAGCTACTATGATCCTTCACAAGAAAATACCTTTACCAAACCATACAGCGAAGAAACCGGAAAAATTATTGATCATGAAGTGCGCGGCATTATTGAAGAAGCATACCAGCGCACACTTCAATTACTTCGTGATAAAAAAGAAGCCGTTGAAATTTTAGCAAAAGAATTACTTGCAAAAGAAGTGTTGCATAAATCTGATGTAGAAGTATTAATTGGTAAAAGACCTTTCGAAGAAAAAAAGGTAGTAGAAGTAGAAGTAGTTCCAGATGAGCAAGCTGCACCTGAAGCGCCTGCTGTGTCAGACGATCAAACATCAACAGAAGAATCTATTTAATCGTAGAAGGATGGCTAAAAGCGCAAGAGAAAATATTTTACAAAAGATAAAACAGGCACTGGCGAAGCCAGTGCCTGTGCCATTTTCGGCGGTTGATTCGGTTTCAACAACATACCCAACCACCAAAGAAGACCTGTCGGTATTGTTTGCCGAAAACTTTTCTGGCTTGCAAGGTAAGTTTGCATTTTGTGCCAGTGAAAAAGAACTCGCATCGCAGTTAAGCATGCTTTTTATTCAGCGCAATTGGAAGCAAACCTATTGCCGCGAAAATGCCTTAATTGAAATGCTCACCAAAGCGGGCTTTGGTGGCATGCAATCTGAAGATTTAGAATATTGTGATGCGGCTATAACAAGTTGTGATCATTTAATTGCCAGAACCGGAAGTATGATACTTTCTGCGGGACAAGAGAGTGGGAGAACTGTGAGTGTGTATGCACCTATTCATATTTGTATCGCTTACACCGATCAAGTGGTGTATGATATTTCAGATGGTTTACAAGCTATTACCAAACATTATGGCAATCAGTTGCCTTCATTAATTACGCTTGCAAGTGGTCCTAGTAGAACAGCAGATATTGAAAAAACACTGGTTGTAGGTGTGCATGGTCCTAAAGAAGTGTACTGTTTTTTAGTAGACAGAAATAAATAAAACACATGACAGCTACTATTCATGCATCTTCTAGCCGTAAAATTTATTTGCTCTCCGATTTTCATTTGGGAGCACCTAATTACAGTGCTAGTTTGGAACGTGAAAAAAAAGTAGTTGCCTTTTTACAATCTATAGAGGATAGCGCAGCAGCTGTTTTTATTGTGGGCGATATATTTGACTTTTGGTTTGAATACGATCATGTTGTGCCCAAAGGTTTTGTACGCTTACTTGGGCAAATCGCTAAACTCACCGATAAAGGGATTCCGGTACACGTGTTTACCGGCAATCACGACTTATGGATGCGTGGTTATTTTGAAAATGAACTAGGCTGTAAAGTATACCATGAGCCACAAGCATTTAAGTTTAACGATAAAGACTGTTATATCGCGCATGGCGATGGTTTAGGTCCTGGCGACGCTGGTTATAAGTTCATCAAAAAAATATTTACCAATCCTTTTTGTAAATGGTTGTTTAAGTGGATGCATCCAGACGCGGGTATTGCACTTGCCAATTATTTTAGCCGTAAAAGCAGGGCCAAAACAGGCAATGCAGATGCGGTATTTTTAGGCGAAGAAAACGAATGGCTTATTTGTTACAGCAAAGAAATTTTACAAAAAAAGCATTACGATTATTTGATTTTTGGTCATCGACATTTTCCACTTGATTTAACGATTGGAAACAGTCATTATATTAATTTAGGCGATTGGATTCATAATTTCACGTACGCTAGTTTTGATGGCGAAAAAATGGAAATTGATATATGGAACTAAAAATATTAGATAATACGGTGCAGGCTTATCTTATAGTTATAGGCACCATACTAATTACATTGATTTTCAAAAAACTTATTTCTAAATTTTTAGCGAGTAAGCTTTTTAAACTGATCACCAATAGTAAGCACAATTTACCCAAGCAATCTTTTTTGGATTTAGTGGTGCAACCACTTGGTACGTATTTATTATTGACCATCTCAATGATTGCTATTGATAAACTAAAGTTTCCGGCTGCTTTTGAATTCTCGGTTTATAAAACAAATACGAGGCAAATTTTAGATGCACTCATGAATGGTGCTTTGGTTGTGGTGTTTATTTGGTTATGTCTTCGTGTTATTGATTTTATGGCAATGGTTTTAGAAGAGCGCGCCAATGTCACCAAAGACCAACAAGACAATCAACTCATCATTTTCTTTAAAGACTTCTTTAAAGTAATTCTAATCATTATTGGGGTACTACTTGTGTTAAAGTTCTCTTTCAATAAAAACATAGGTAGCATTTTAACAGGCTTAAGTTTAGTGGGTGCCGCTGTAGCCCTTGCTACGAGAGAGAGTATGGAAAATTTAATTGCTTCCTTTATTATCTTTTTTGATAAGCCGTTTACGGTTGGTGAGCAGGTAAAAGTAAATGGATTTACGGGCACCATAGAAAAAATTGGACTACGCAGCACACGTATTCGTACCAATGAAAAAACATATATTTCTGTTCCCAATAAGCAAATGGTTGATACCATCGTTGACAATATTAGTTTGCGTACACAGCGCAAAACAGAATTGCAATTAGAACTTTCGTTAAGCGCTTCTGCAAGTACGCTTTCTACTTTATTAGCGGCAATGCGTAGTTATTTAAGTAGTCAGCAAATAGATAGTTTTCATGTTTATTTACACGATACAGGAAAGCATGCGCACATTGTAATGATAGAATATTTTTCATCCGCCGCAGATGATTATGAAGACTATTTAATGCTTCGAGAAAAAATTAATATGGCACTGATTGAACTATTAGAATCCCACAAAATTGAACTTGCGGCATCTAGTACGGATGTGGTGGTAAAGCAGTCTTAAGTACTATATTAATTTAACCCAGCTTTTAGTTCTAGTAAAAAAGTTTTAAACTTTGTTAAGGTTTGAACGAGCTGTGCCTGTGTGTCGGCCTGTGATTTATTTTGTTTCAAATACGTTCTTGCGCCTTCTATCGAATACTTTTTTTGGCGTAATAGAAAATAAATGATCTGTAAATTTTTGATGTCTTCTACTCTAAATAAGCGGTCGCCTTTTCTTGTTTTGCGCGGCTTTAAAATATCAAATTCATTTTCCCAATAACGCAGTAAAGAAGTGTTTACTTTAAACCAACTTGCTACTTCGCTGATGGTGTAATATAATTTTTGAGACAATACTTTTTCGTCCGGAATTTCTATTAAATCTATTTCGGTATCTATTTCACTGTAGGATTTGCGTCCTCTTTTGCCAGCAATCTTTTCAATGGTGATGCGGGGCTGTCTAGGTCTTTCTACATATTCAGGTTCATCATTGGTAAACTTCGCCGCCACTGGTTCAACAAAACTTGTTTCAGAGGCATATGCTTCTACCGGAGTAGTCACTATAACAACCGGTGCGGGAGCGCTTACAACAGCCGCAGGCACAACCGTAGCCGGCGTTTCCACAAGTGAAACCGGTTCAGGTACTGGCTTGGTCTTGGCTTTCTTTTTTTCTTTAGGCACACCAATATCTTGTGCCGGGCCGCCAAATAAATCTAACTGTTGCAGTTTAGGTTGCATGTTGTAAAAGTATGATAAGTATTTAGGCTCTTGACACGCTAATGTGCCTCCGTGGAAAAGATGTAAGTATCTTTGCAATTCATGAAAATAGCAGTCACTATTGTGGGTATTAGAGATACCAATTTTTCAAGCATCGGTCGTTTCATTTGGAAATGGCTGGAGGGTGAAATTCATGCGCATCCAGAACATCAATTTATATTACTTTCTGACACTGCACAACCTACTAGTTTTGTAGGTGCACCCAATTGTAGTTGGATCAAAACAAAATATGACCGAACTAGTTTTGTGTCAGAAAAGATCTGGTATGAAGTAACGGCACCCAAACTGCTAAATCCTCTACAACCCACTCTGTGGTTGCAATTGAGCGGTAGGTATTCGGCGCGTACTGCCATCCCTCAAAAATGTATGTTTGAAGGAAACCTATCCAAATTTGAGCGTTATTTTTTTAAAAAATCGGTTCAAAAGATAAAGCAGTGGCTTGTTGTAGAAACCTTGGCGGCGCAACAATTAGAGGAACAATTTGGCATTCAAAAAGAAAGTATTGCCAGGATTTCTATTGCACCTTCTTCCGAAATTTATCCGATTGATTACAATTTACAGCAGATGTACAAGGGTACACATGCTGGTGGTACCGAATACTTTTTATCGGTGGCGCAGGAAAATGCAAGTAGTATTGAGCTATTACAGGGTTTTTCACTTTTTAAAAAGTGGCAACATAGTAATATGAAACTCTTGTTAGTGCCCGCAAATGGCCTACAGCGTTCATTTTTAGAAGAAAAATTACGCACCTATAAGTACAGGGCCGATGTGGTAGTGGTTCCTGCTGGCCTTACGGTGCATAACTGGTATCAACTTCTTTCAAGTGCATACGCTACCGTTTTATTGGATCATCGTCCGGCGTCTTATTTAGTAGCATTAGAAGCTGCAAAAGCGGGGGTATCCGTTATAGCATCAGCGGCGTTTGCATCAATGGTACAAATGCAGGAGATGGTTACAATGTATCCAGAGGCAACGCCTACAGGCATTGCAGAAGCCCTGCTTCTAGTGTATAAAAATGAAAAAATTAAAGGTGAGCGTGCTCAAAACGGGCTATTATTCTTACAAAATATCCAATTCAATCAACCCCTTTCTTTATTTAAAGAGATATAGCTATAGCAATAACATGCTTTAGGCTTATTTTTGCAAAAACTTAGTACATGACGCGTCAATCTAATATTAATATTGAAGTTCATTTAGATGAAAACAAAGTGCCACAGGATATCAAGTGGAATGCATCGGACAGCACCGCTGATATGGCACAATCAGCAAGAGCTATGATGCTTGCATTTTGGGATGCAGCAGACAAATCTGCACTCCGCATTGATTTGTGGACCAAAGACATGATGGTCGATGAAATGGCTGATTTTTACTACCAAACCTTTATGGGTATGGCAGATACTTTTATTAGAGCTACTCAAGATCAGGTTCTCGCTAATGAAATGAAAGATTTTGCTAAATCTTTTTACAAGAAATTTAGAGACAGTCAAATTCAAAAAAATAAATAATTACCCTACTATGGCAACTTTAGAAGAACAAGTAATGGCGCAAATGAAAGACGCTATGAAATCAAAAGATGAAGCGTTATTAAGAGGGCTACGCGCCATTAAGGCAGAAATCATAAAAGCAAAAACAGATCCAGGTGCTGGAGGTTCAATAACTGCAGAAGTGGAACTCAAGCTTTTACAAAAATTAGTAAAATCAAGAAAAGATTCGCTTACCATTTACCAAGAGCAAAATAGAGCAGACTTAGCGCAAAAAGAAATCGAAGAAATTGCTGTTATCGAAAAGTTTTTGCCTGCGCAACTTGATGAAGCAGCGATTAAAGATGCGGTAGCGCAAATCATTGCAACCGTTGGTGCAACCGGGCCGCAGGATTTAGGTAAAGTGATGGGCGTGGCATCAAAGCAACTAGCTGGACAAGCAGATGGTAAAGCAGTTGCCGCTGCAGTTAAAGCAGCGCTGGGTTAAATGTTGTAGCTTCACTTAACGCAAAAAAGAAAACGTGGTACTAGATATTATTTGTGCAATCATTTTGATAGGAGCTCTTTTTAAAGGCTACACAAAGGGCTTTATCATTGCTTTATTTTCCTTTGCAGCCTTACTTATTGGATTAACTGCTGCTACTAAACTTTCAGCAGTTGTTGCTTCGAAAATTGGACATGACACGGGCATAACGGCAAGTTGGCTTCCCTTTGTATCGTTTCTAATCATCATGATAGCCGTTACACTCATTGTCCGTTTGGTGGCTGGTATGATTCAAAAAGCCGCCGAATTTGTGTTACTTGGATGGGCCAATAAACTTGCGGGCATTCTACTTTTTGGTGCTATTTATATGACTATTTGGAGTGTTGTTCTTTTTTATGGCGACAAACTTCATTTGATTACCGAAACGACTAAGGCGGCTTCAAAAACCTATAGCTATATTGCTCCTTGGGGACCAAAAGTGCTGGATACAATTGGTCAAGTTATTCCAGTATTTAAGGATATGTTCACTAGTTTAGGTGATCATTTTGAAAGTCTTGGTAAACAGGTACAATAAGTATATTATAATTCATGGTTATTTAATGCCGTGATTCCTACTAAAATCATTATTTTAGCCTTGTTCTATATACCTGCACATGAATTACGAAATTAAAGTTCAAGATAAAATTAGTTACATCGAAGAAGGTACTGGAGAACCCTTGCTTTTACTGCATGGGCTATTTGGTGCGCTCAGTAACTTCGAACATTTAATTGAGCATTTCAGACACCGCAATAAAGTGATTGTTCCCATTTTACCACTTTTTGATTTAGATATTTTTCATACCACCGTTAGTGGGTTAGAAAAAATCGTCCATAAGTTTATTGAAGCAAAAGGGTACACCGGTATTCACCTACTTGGCAATTCACTTGGTGGCCATGTTGGCCTTGTTCACGTGCTCAAGCACCCCGAAAAAATTAAATCACTTACCCTGACAGGTAGCAGTGGCTTATTCGAAAAAGCAATGGGCGATAGTTATCCAAAAAGAGGCGACTACGATTATATTAAAAATAAAACGGAACAAACTTTTTACGATCCTGCTGTAGCTACCAAAGAACTGGTAGACGAAGTATTTGAAATCACTAGAAACAGGTTGAAAGTGATTAAAATATTAGCACTCGCAAAAAGTGCGATCAGAAGTAATTTAGGTCCCGAGTTAAGTCAAATACAACAGCCCACACTTTTAATTTGGGGCAATAATGATATTGTTACACCTCCTTATGTGGGTGAAGAATTTCACAAACTCATTCCAAATAGCACCCTTCATTTTGTAGACAAATGTGGACACGCTCCTATGATGGAAGTGCCTACCGAGTTCAATCAAATTTTAGAAGCATTTTTGAACCAGCTCAGCCATGCTAGCAGCACAACTCATTAATACTAGTTTTCCATCCGTTCATTTATTGGATAAAGCATCTTTTGCGCTCCAATTGATGGAGGATTACGACATCCAACATTTGTGTGTTATAACAGATGAAAAATTTGTTGGCATTGTAGATAAAAATGCCCTGCTCGATACTGATGAAACAGCTGTCATTGCTTCTTTACAAGACGAATTTATTATGGCATCTGTGCACGCCGATGCGCATTTTTTAGCCGGCGCTAAGCTATTATCACTGCATGAGTTAAGCATGCTACCTGTTGTTTCAACCACTGCAGATTTACTCGGCGTAATTACGGCAAAGCAAATGTTGGCGCATCTTACAAGTTTTGTAGGTGCAGATACGAAAGGAGGGGTTATTGTTTTAGAAATGGAAAGAAGACAATATTCTTTTGGAGAAATTGTACGTCTCATTGAAACCAATGATGCATATGTAACACAACTAAATACCGCTACCGATCCGCAAACAGGTATGCTACTTGTAACCATTCAAATAAACCGCATTGAAGTATCTACGATTGTTGCAACGTTTCAGCGTTATGATTACAGCGTAAAATATTATTTTGGCGAAGAGAATTATCAAAATGAGTTGAAAGAAAATTACAATCATTTACTTTCATACCTCAATATGTAGGTGTAAACGCTTCATCATATGCGCCTACTTTTTTTCATCTTTATTGTAAGTTTATCTCTTACCAGTTTGGCGCAACAAAAAATGCCTGTTGACCGTATTGAGATTACGGGTAATTCAAAAACAAAAGACTACATAATTTTAAGGGAACTCCCATTTGTAAAAGGAGATTCACTTGAAGCAAAACAGTTAGCGCCCGCAATCATTCAGGCAAAGCAATTACTGATGAACACGCAACTATTTGTAGATGTGCAAATAGATACCCTAGCAAATGATGGCCTGTGGCAAATTCGTATTCAAGTAAAAGAAAGATGGTACCTATTGCCGCTTCCTTATTTTAGACTCGTAGATCGAAATTTTAATCAGTGGTGGGTGGATCAAAATAGAAGTTTAGACCGCGTTAATTATGGAATGAAATTCATACAAAACAATGTGTCGGGCCGAAACGATAATTTAAATGTATGGCTGATAACTGGCTATAACAGGCAGTTTTCGGCGCGGTATACCATTCCTTTTATTGATAAAAAACTCACCAAAGGTTTTAGTGTAGGATTTTTACATGCCACACAAAAAGAATTGAATATTGCCACCGCAGGCAATAAGCAGGTGTTTTTTAGACATAGTTCAGATGCTAGAAAAACATGGCGCATAGATGCGTCTTATTCCTATAGACCTGACCGGTTTAAACGCACAACTATCCGGCTTAGTTATTTTAATGAAACAGTTGCTGATACCATTCTAAAGGTTCAAAAAAATTATTATCCAGGTCAAACAAACCGTCAAGCAGCCCTTGATATTAGTTACCGTTATCAGTACATCAATGTTTCAAATATTACGTATCCAACATCAGGTTGTTACTCGGACTTATTTTTGTTGAAACGTATTGCATCTCGGGGGCAATCCATTTTTCAAATAAGTGCTAAACAGTTGTATGCAAAAAAACTAAGCACTAAAAGTTTTTTATTGTTCGATGCAACTGCGGCCTACAAGTCACCCATCGACTCCGTGTTTTCAAATAGTAGACTTATTGGATATGGCGGGATGCAATTAAGAGGGCTCGAATACTATGTAGTAGATGGAACCGCAGGAATTGTTTCTAGAAATGCGTTTCATTTTAATGTAAAAAACTTCACCCTCACAAATCCGGTACCGATAAAAAACCATGAAAAAATACCTATCAGGCTCTATTTAAAAATGTTTGCCGATGCCGGTTATGCTTATCATAAATACGCCGGGCCATCTAACAGCTTAAGTAATACACTGTTGTACACATACGGAGCCGGTATTGACCTTGTAAGTGTATACGATTTTGTGTTTCGTGTAGAATATAGCCGCAATCAGCTAGGGCGGGAAGGCTTATATTTGCAGGGCGAATTTAATTTTTGATGTTTTTGATTTGAATATAGGCACATGAAAATTGCAATTTATAGTAGAGGTTTAGATTTGGCAACCCCCAATCCGTTGGCTATACTGCTAGAGGCATTAGCCCCGCATGATGTTGAAATTCATGTATTTCATCAATTGTTATTACACGCCGATTTACCATCTCAATTAGCAGCAAATCTTATACCTTTTAAAGTGTCTTCAGATTTAGATGCTACAATCGATTGTCTCATTAGTTTGGGAGGAGATGGAACGATGCTTGACGCCGTTACACTGGTTAAAGATTCTGGAATTCCTATATTAGGTATCAATTTTGGTAGACTCGGATTTTTAGCTAGCATTAGTCCAGATGCACTACAAAGCGCGGTAGAAGCGATTGTGAATAGAACTTTTGTTGTCGATAAACGTGCGCTTATTCATCTCGATTCTAACGAAGGACTTTTTGGTGATACACCATTTGCACTCAATGAGTTTGCCATTCACAAAAGGGACATTTCTCCAATGATTAAAATTCATACCTACATCAATGGAGAATTTTTAAATACTTATTGGGCCGATGGACTGATTGTATCTACGCCAACAGGATCTACTGGATATAGCATGAGTTGCAATGGACCTATATTATTTCCTGACGCAGCAAGTTTTGTGATTACACCTGTAGCGCCACACAATTTAAACGTACGTCCCATTGTTATCCCAGACACCAATGTGGTATCATTTGAAATTGAAGGAAGGGCAGATCAATTTATTTGTGCACTTGACGCACGCAAAGAAATCGTTGATAAAACAGTGCAATTGGCCATTAGAAAAGAGCAGTTTTGCGTAAATCTTGTCCGATTAAACGAAAATAGTTTCTTGTCTACGCTTAGATCTAAGCTTACTTGGGGCCTCGATAAAAGAAATTAACATTTTTGGTATTTATTTTTGTTGCTACTTTACAATAAGTAAGCGGGTGCACATGGTTAAACATTTTATTTTCATACTCATTTTTGGCTCCGGTATTTTTACCGCAAATGCACAGCTCATGCAAAGTTTTGTGCATCAAGCCGAGTTTGGTATTGGATCTGGTGCCGCACATTATTTTGGAGATTTAAACCCTACTGCTGCAGTTAATAGGCCCAAAGCCAATGCTGGTATTTTTTTTAGAAAGCAGTTTAACAATTACATGAGTGTTAGGTTAAGTGGAGAGTACGCGCTGATTGGGTATTCTGATCAGTATAGTAACAATGCTGCTCAGTTAAGGCGTAATTTAAGTTTCAACAGCCATGTATGGGAGGCAGCAGTTTCCTTTGATTTTAACTTTTTTGCATTCCAACCAGGTTTCGAAGATTTTAGGTTTACCCCTTATATCGGGGTGGGTGTTGGTGCTTTTTCTTATGATCCCTATGCGTTTTTAGGCAATCAAAAATATTTTTTAAGACCACTCGGTACCGAAGGGCAGGGTTCTTCGGCGTATCCGGCCTTTAAAACATATGCGCCCATTGCGGTGTCGGTGCCACTTACTTTAGGTGTTAAGTATGCCTTAAGTGAGCAGTTCAATGTTTTTGCCGAGCTGATGTACCGCTTTACCAACACTGATTATCTCGATGATGTGAGTGGGGTGTATGCGCCAGACGCTTTTCCTACACTACCCGATGGGTCTCCATCTCCTGCTTTTTTACTGCAAGACCGCAGCTATGAAACCGGTAATCCCATAGGCATTAAGGGTCGACAAAGGGGTAATACGCTACAAACCGACGTTTTTGCAGGTCTCAAACTGGGGATTTCCTTCAATTTACAAACCTATAAGTGTCCAAAGCCTGTCCAATAAGCTGTTTTGGCTATAATTAGGCAAAGTATTCGGCGCAAACCTCTGTTTTTTCGTTAATTTTGCAGCCTATAAACCCTTTTTTAAAGCATGCAGGAAGACCTTAAGCCTCAAATCGATCTCAGTCGTTTACCGGAACATGTTGCCATTATTATGGATGGCAATGGACGTTGGGCCGAAGAGAAAGGGGAAGACCGTTTGTTTGGTCATTTTCATGGCGTAGAAAGTGTAAGAAATATTGTGGAAGGTGCGGCAGAACTGGGTATTGGTTATTTAACACTCTATGCTTTTAGCACCGAAAATTGGGACCGCCCAGCCAGTGAAGTATCCGGACTGATGAGTTTACTGGTGGATACCATCCGTAAAGAAGTTCCTACATTAAATAAAAACAATATTCGTTTGCAGGTAATTGGGGACAGACAAATGCTTCCTGATTTTGCACAAAAAGAACTCGAAGAAGCCCTTGAATTGACGGCTGCCAATACCGGATTAACGCTCATTATGGCGCTTAGCTATAGTAGTAGATGGGAAATTGCAAGTGCGGTAAAGCAAATAGCCATCGACGTTCAGTCAGGTAATTTGGATCCAAAGCTAATTACCCAAGATACGATTGCTGATTATTTGTGTACCAAAGGCATTCCAGATCCGGCCCTTGTGATAAGAACCAGTGGCGAGTTTAGAATAAGCAATTTCTTATTGTATCAACTTGCTTATGCAGAGCTCTATTTTACCCCTATATTGTGGCCAGATTTTAGAAAGCCTCATTTATATCAAGCAATTGTTGATTTTCAACAAAGAGAACGTAGGTTTGGTAAAACTGGCAAACAAATTCAACAAGAAGAAAAGGTGTAAACACCATATATATAATATAATTATTTAATAAGTATAGCGATTTAACAAAGACTTTTCATTATTCCCGTTAAATTGCTCCGCTTATAAGAACCAAAATTGACGAAATCTGCTGTGGTGAAAGATCAGCCAGCGATATAACAAATAGAAAAAGATGCAGAAAGTGTACAAATTATTGATGTTGGCAATCGTTTTATCGCTTGCAAGTACTGTCTCCAGTGCGCAAGAAAAAAAGGATACGGTTATTACCAATGTTGATGCGGATCTTATCAATATTTTCAATCAAAAAACGCCCAAAAAATATAAAATCAGTGCTATTAAAGTTACCGGTAATAGCTTTTTTGATGAAAACCTTTTGATCTCTATTGCCAATGTGAATGTTGGAGATGAAATTGTAATTCCAGGCGGCGATTTGTTTTCTAAAGCCATCACAAAATTGTGGGGCCAAAACTATTTCTCTGACGTAGAAATTTTTATTACAAAACTAGAAGACAAAAATATTGAAATTGAAATTGCGGTAACAGAACGTGCGCGTTTGTCTAACTTTTTATTCAAAGGGGTTAGTAAAAGTGACGCAGAAGATTTAACCGGTAAAACAGGTCTTGTAAGAAATCGTGTGATCACCGAAAACATGAAAATTTCCGCCGTAGAAGCCATTAAAAAATTCTATGCCGAAAAAGGATTTCAAAGTGCACAAGTAAAAATTGTAGAAAAGGGAGATTCCACCTACGAAAACACATTGGTACTTGATTTTGTAATTGATAAAGGACCTAAAGTACGTATCAACAATATTAATTTTGGTGGCAATACTGTAGAGTCAGGACTCTTAAAAAAGAAATTAAAAGAAATACACGAAAAATCTAGACTTACTTTATTCCCTGTATTTGATGAGCCTAAAATTGTGAAAATACAGCGTTATAGTTTTGAACAATACATGAAAGAAAAAGGGTTTTTGACATTCACAAAAACCAAAAAAGTACTTGATCCTTACGCGCGTATTAAATTTTCAGGTGCCAAGTTTGACACCAAAAAATACGAAGAAGACAAAGACAATATTTTAGATTATTACAACTCACTTGGTTACCGTGATGCAACCATTGTTAACGACACCGTTTATTACAATGGAAATGGACATATCAATATCGACATCAAAGTAAGTGAAGGTCGCCGTTATTATTTTGGTAACATCACTTGGAGAGGAAATACAAAATATTCAGATTCTATTTTAACTGCGATCTTAGGTATTCGTAAAGGTGACATTTACAACTTAGAAACCCTGAATAAAAAATTAGGTAAATCTGCAGCTGCAGAAGGTGGCGATATCAGTGGTATTTATCAAGATGATGGTTATTTGTTTTTTAATACCGATCCAGTTGAAACAGCGGTATACAATGACACCATCGATTACGAAATCAGAATTATTGAAGGTCCGCAAGCGACCATTAAAAATATTAGAATCTTTGGTAACGATCGTACCAAAGAACACGTAATTAGAAGAGAGCTAAGAACCATTCCGGGTGAAAAGTTTAGTAGAACCGATTTGATGCGTTCACAACGTGAAATTGCGCAGCTCAATTATTTCAACCAAGAAAAAATTGGCATCGATCCAAGACCTAATCCAGATGATGGAACCGTAGATATCAACTACACCGTCGAAGAAAAATCGAGCGATCAGTTAGAATTGAGCGCCGGTTGGGGTGGATTTATTGGACTTACCGGTACCCTTGGTATTTCTTTCAATAACTTTTCGGTAAGAAATATTTGGAAGAAGCAAGCATGGGATCCACTTCCAATGGGAGAAGGTCAAAAATTAAGTTTGCGTGTTCAAAGTAATGGTAAGGCGTTCCGTTCTTATAACTTCTCTTTCACCGAACCTTGGTTTGGTGGTAAAAAAAGAAATGCGTTAACGGTGAGCGTATTCAATACCAAATTTGGACAAACATTTGATCCTATCACGGGTATGTTTGATCCAAATGCCGCAGACTCAAAATACATTTCTACAACGGGTGCAACCGTTAGTTTGGCAAAACAATTAAAATGGCCCGACGACTTTTTCTCACTTTCTGTTGGGTTAAACTATACGCGCTACAAGCTTAGTGATTATGCCATTGATCCAAGAAATTTACCTGGATTTGACAATGGTGTTGTAAACAACGTAAACCTAAAAATTGCATTACAACGTTCATCTATCGATCAGCCGTTGTATCCAAAAAGTGGTTCTACATTTTTATTTAGTGTGCAAGCCACACCACCGTATTCTTTATTCAATAAAAATATCCAAACTAGCGCCAACCCTTACAAGTGGATTGAATACCACAAGTGGCGTATGAATGGCGAGTGGTTTGTACCGCTAGGTAGGCCACACGGCGAAGACCGTAACAAACAGTTTGTTATTAGAGCTGCTGCCAAATTTGGTTTCTTGGGTAGATTCAATAAAGATTTAGGCATGTCACCTTTCGAAAGATTCCAGGTAGGTGACGCTGGTTTAAGCAATCAGTTTGCACTTTTAGGATTTGACATCATTGCACATAGAGGTTATCCAGTGTACGAAAATTCAAATCCAAAAATCAATCCAGATCAGCAAAGAGCGAGCCAGTACTTTACCATATTTAATAAATACAGTGTAGAACTTAGGTATCCGCTTAGTTTAAATCCAAGTAGTACTATTTATGCGCTTGGTTTTTATGAAGCAGCAAACGGATGGTATAACATTAAAGATTACAATCCATTTAGACTTCGTAGATCTGTTGGTTTAGGTATGCGTTTCTTCTTACCTATGTTTGGTCTTTTAGGATTTGATTATGGTGTGGGACTTGACAGGTTTACACCAAATGGATCGATGAAGGATGCGGCAAGATTTACCTTTATGTTAGGTTTTGAACCAGAATAATATTTAAATTAGAAGCATGAAAAAGTTATTATTTGTGGCTTTGATGGTATTAGGTACTACCATGAGCGTGAAAGCGCAACAACGTTATGCCGTTATTGATACCAAGTATATACTAGAGCGCATTCCAGCGTATAAAGAAGCCGATGCCAAGCTAAAACTGACTGGCGAGCAGTGGCAGAAGGAAATTGATGATTTACAAGTACAGCTCGACAAAATGTATAAAAACTATGAGTCTGAGCAGTTTATGCTAACAGAAGCCCTTAAAAAGAAGCGTGAAGACGAGCTTTTTGAAAAAGAAAAGCAGGTACGTGATCTTCAAAAAAAGCGTTTTGGCTACGAAGGCGATCTTTTTAAAGAGCGTCAGCGCCTCATTAAGCCGGTTCAGGATAAAGTATACGATGCCATTCAAAAAATAGCAACCAGCCGTTCTTATGACTTCGTTCTGGATAAAAGTGAAGGAATAACCATTATATTTGCCGACCCGAAACTTGATAAAAGCGATGATGTGCTTAAAGAGTTAGGGATTAAATAAAAAAATAAAAAGTTTAAATAAACAGTTCTAACAAAAATTCAAACACTCTCTACAATGAAGAAATTATTATTTGTTTGTGTGGTTTTAGCAGCCAGCTTACTATTCTCAAATAGCACAAACGCGCAGGTTAAAATTGGTTACTTTGATGAGCAAAGTTTATTAAGCCTGTTTCCAGATATTCAAAAAATTGATACTGTAATCAACAATTTCGTTAAAGATTCTTTGAATCCTGAATATGCTTACACTGTGCAAGATTACCAACGTAGAGATAGTCTTTTCAAAAAAGATTCAGCTACAATGCCTGCAAAAGCAAGAGAACTAGCTTTATCTGATTTAAACCGATTAGGTTATAAATTAGCAAACTGGCAGCAGTACGCTCAAGAAATGCAAAATGGCAAAATGGAGCAAGCCCTTTTACCTTACAGACAAAAGATGGTAACTGCTTTACAACAAATCGTTGCTGAACAAAAGTATACGATGGTGTTAAAAACAGAAACATTGTCTCCATACATGCAACCTAATATCTTAGATAATTTAACGATCCGTGTAGCGATGAAGTTAAACCTAGCATTACCACAAGAAATTATGGATGCTTGGAAGCAAGCTGGTGGCGTGGTTCCTGGTGCACCTGCTAAAACAGCAGCACCTGCTAAAAAAGGATAATTCAGCCTTTATAAACTATTTATAAAAGAACCCCGTCTAATAAAGGCGGGGTTCTTATTTTTGTGTATGCAAACAAAAAAGCCAATTGGTGTATTTGATAGTGGGTATGGTGGTTTAACCATCCTTAAAGAATTGCAACTCGCCCTTCCCACGCATGATTTTATATACCTCGGTGATAATGCGCGTGCGCCTTATGGTCCTAGGTCTTATGAAACAGTTTATCAGTACACTTTAGAAGCGGTAGATTGGTTGTTCGACAAAGGTTGTGATCTGGTTATTTTGGCATGCAATACCGCTTCTGCTAAAGCCCTTCGAACCATTCAACAAAAAGACCTTGCCAGCCGTGGTAGTCATAAAAGGGTGTTGGGCGTAATTAGACCAACCACCGAAGTGCTGGGTCAATTTTCTATTTCAAAACAGGTGGGCATTGTGGGTACCAAGGGTACTGTCGAAAGCGAAAGTTACCCCACAGAAATCGCTAAATTTTTTCCGGAAGTAAAAGTTTACCAGCAGGCCTGCCCTATGTGGGTGCCCATCATCGAAAACAGGGCTTACGACACGCAGGGAGCCCGCTTTTTTGTAGAGCAAGACCTGAATGCCCTTTTTGCAAAATCGGGCAAAATCGACACTTTATTACTTGGCTGTACGCATTACCCTTTATTATTAGATACCATTGAGTCACTGGTGCCTAAAGGGGTTACCGTGCTAACGCAGGGTGCTATTGTGGCTAAAAGCCTGGTTAATTATTTACAAAGGCATCCAAACATGGATGCTAGCATTACAAAACAAAGTGATGTTGTTTTTTACACCACCGACGCTACCGCCGATTTTGATGCCCACGCAGCCGACTTTTTGGGCTATTCGGTGCATTCTTTGCCCGCTACGCTTTAATAATTGACTTTTTTGAGGCTGATTATCAGGGAGTTAAAAAAAATCTTTCTTCCTTTTTTAACTTACACCTACTTTTCCTTACTTTTGCCGTCCTTTCACAAGACAGCAGCATGGTGACTGCCGTATATGAAACGAAACAAGATTAAAGGGTTAGTTAAAAAACGCAAGTTATGAAACGTACATTTCAACCGCATAAGCGCCGCCGTAAAACAGTTCACGGATTTCGTAAAAGAATGGAATCTGCTAATGGACGTAAAGTATTGGCAAGCCGTCGTAAAAAAGGCCGCAAGAAACTAACTGTTTCTAGCGAGAAAGGTTTAAAATAAACCGAACAGGAATCCGCTAACATAGTAGTGTTAGTGATCCTCAAGATTTTACAATATAAGTCCTGCTTTTATAAGCAGGACTTTTTTAATTTAGTGTAGTCCCATTTTTAAAATATGACTGGTACTTTTTCCTATAACAAATTTGAAAAATTAAAAAGCCGCAAACAAATTGAACTTCTGTTTGCGAAAGGAAAAAGTATATCTGCGTTTCCGGTTAAAGTATTTTACTTACCCGTCGAGAATACACCAATGCATCCTGTGCAAGTAGGTGTGGGCGTTTCTGCAAGAAATTTTAAAAAAGCAGTAGACCGTAATACCATTAAAAGACGCATGCGTGAAGCCTACCGCTTGCATAAACTTCCTTTACACGAACATTTAGTGGCGCAACAAAAAAGCGTTGCAGTATTTATTTTATGGATTGATAAACAAATGCCAACCACTGCGGCACTGCAAGATTTGATGCCAGCAGTTATAGAAAAATTAATCAAACAACTGGGATGAAAATAATTTGGCAAATACTGAGTATTCCATTTATTGGGGTCATTAAATTTTATCAGTACGTGATTTCGCCAGCGCTTGGACCTAAGTGTAGGTTTACACCCACCTGTTCTCATTACGCTGTAGATGCCCTAAAAAAATACGGATTATTTAAAGGTATGTACCTCTCAATAATCCGTATCAGTAAATGTAGACCGGGTGGAGGTCATGGTTATGACCCTGTTCCGTAATTTATTATACTAAGAAGCCGCAGTAAAACGCGCTGCTACTGTATTCCAGTTTACAACATTCCAAAACGCAGCTAAATAATCTGCTCTGCGGTTTTGATATTTTAAATAATAAGCGTGTTCCCAAACATCAGCGCCTAAAATTGGGGTACCTTTTACTTCTGCAACGTCCATTAATGGATTGTCTTGATTTGGGGTAGAAGAAACCACTAGTTTGCCATCAACAACTACTAACCAAGCCCAACCACTTCCAAAACGAGTAAGGCCAGCCGCAGCAAATTTTTCTTTGAATGCATCGAATGAACCAAAAGCAGCATCAATCGCTTCTGCTAATGCACCCGTTGGCGCACCGCCAGCATTGGGGGCTAAACTTTCCCAGAAAAATGTATGGTTCCAATGTCCGCCACCGTTGTTACGAACAGCAGGGCTAATGCTTCCTGCAGCAGCCACTAGTTCTTCTATGGTTTTTGATTCATGCTCGGTACCTGCCACTGCTTTGTTTAAATTATCTACATAAGCTTGGTGGTGTTTACCATGGTGAATTTGCATGGTAGTGGTATCGATATGTGGTTCTAATGCATCATGTGCATAGGGTAAAGGTGCAAGTGTAAATGACATAATTGTATTTTTAAAAAGTAATAAATTAAAACGCAAAGCTACACTCTAATTGGAGCCTATCAAAATGCTTAACGTTTGTTTTTAAAAAAGGTTTTGATGAGCCAACTGCATTCTGCGGCTAAAACGCCCCCAACAATTTCTATTTTAGGTCCAAAAGGTTGGGCTATTTTCTGATACCCATTTTTTTCGTCGGAGGCACCGTAAACGATACGACTTACTTTACCCCAGTAGAGCGCACCTGCGCACATCATGCAGGGTTCTAGGGTTACGTATAAAGTGGCTTCTGGGAGGTATTTTGCCCCCATAGAACTATATGCAGAGGTGAGGGCTAATATTTCGGCATGTGCCGTAGAATCGTTTAAAAGTTCTACCTGGTTATGGCCTCTTGCGATGATTTTGCCATTTACCACCACCACGGCACCTACGGGCACTTCATCTGCCTCAAATGCGAGGTTTGCTTCCTTTAAAGCTTCCTCCATATAGTATTCGTCGGGCAAATGATTCATGACGCTAAAGTAAGGTTTTAGTACAAAAAAAGAGCTGCCTTTGTGGGCAACTCTTTTATATAAAATAGGATTGAGTGGTTATAACTTTTTAACCATGATATTTTTATACCACACATTATCGCCATGGTCTTGAAGTGCAATATGACCTGTAAATACTTTACCAAAATCTGGCATCGATTTAAACTTACTATTTGCAATCATTTTTCTCCAAGCGTCATCGCCATAGGTTGTTGAAACTACGTTTACGCCATTCAAGTAAAAATCTAATTTACCTCTGTAGCTTACAATTTCTGCTTGGTTCCATTCGCCAACGGGTTTTACAACGCCTTCTGGTCCTGCAATTAAATCATACAAGTTACCCGCGCGGTGGTTGAAAATTTTTCCATCACCATGTCCTTCATTATCTAGTACTTGCATTTCTGGTCCGGTAAACCAAACATGATCATATTTTGATTTGTCATCTTGTACCCAAAATATAATACCACTATTTCCTTTTGCAGAAATTTTCCACTCGAGTTTTAAATGAAAATCTTGAAGTTCTAATTCGTGTACTAAATCCCCACCGCCATTGGTTTGCCAATCTGATTTATTAGAAGCGTCTAGGTATAAAATGCCGCCGTCCATTACTTTCCATGCCTTGCCAACTGTTTCTTTACCATAAGAATGCCATCCTTTGGTATTATTACCATTGAATAAAGAAATCCATTCTGATTTTTGCGCCACTGCTTCTTTTTTTGAATCAGCAGGTTTTGCATCCGTTGGTTTTGTTGTAGGTGTGGTACCACTAAGTAAGCCACCTAATAACAATGAAGTGAAAAATGAAGCAATCATATTTTTATTTTTTAAGGAGTAGAATATACTTTACCATTTGTTCGGCATCGGCTTCAGATAATGAAGTGTGCGGTGTCATTGGGATTGCGCCCCATACACCCTGGCCGCCTTTGATAATTTTACCAGCCAACATTTTTACATTTTCGTCGGTGTTTTCATATTTTGCTGCGACGTCTTTGTACGCAGGTCCAATATTTTTTTCACTTACTTTATGACAAGTTAAGCAGTCAGATTTTCCAACAAGCTCTAAACCTTTTTGGTAATCTGGATTGCTACTTAAGTCTACTACTTCTGCAGTGGCAGTGCCTGCATCATCTTTTTTTTCATTTCCGCCTCCACATGCTACAATCAGTGCAAATAGGGGAAGTGTTAGGTACATCTTTTTCACGGGTACTATTTTTTAATGAGGGTTTAAAGTTATTAATCTATTCCTAAAATGGCACGATTTAATTTTTCGTTGGCACCAGTGCCGGCAAAATCATCAAATGCTTTTTCTGTTACCTGAATAATATTTTTTTGAATAAAGGGAGCTCCCTCTGCGGCGCCTACCTGTGCGTCTTTAATGGCGCATTCCCACTCCATTACAGCCCAGCCACTATAGTTATAAGCAGCTAATTTGCTAAATATGGCGCCAAAATTAACCTGACCATCACCTAGTGACCTAAACCTGCCAGCACGGTCTACCCAGTTTTGATATCCACCATACACCCCTTGTTTACCGGAAGGGTTAAACTCTGCATCTTTTACATGAAACATTTTGATGCGTTCATGGTAATGATCGATATAACTTAAGTAGTCTAAACATTGTAATACAAAATGTGATGGATCATAAAGTAGACATGCGCGTTTGTGGTTGTTTACTTTTTCTAAAAACATTTCATAAGAAACGCCATCATGTAAATCTTCGCCAGGGTGCACTTCATAACAAAGGTCTACACCATGATTGTCAAAAACGTCTAATATGGGTTTCCATCTTTTAGCAAGTTCTGTAAAACCTGTTTCTACAAGTCCTGCAGGTCTTTGCGGCCAAGGATACACAGTGTGCCATAAGAGTGCACCACTAAAAGTTGCGTGTGCATTTAATCCTAAATTTTCAGAAGCTGCTGCTGCATATTTTAATTGCTGCACGGCCCACTCTGTTCTTGCTTTTGAATTACCGCGCACATTTTCTGGCGCAAAGCCATCAAACAAACTATCGTACGCTGGATTTACAGCAACGAGCTGTCCTTGTAAATGTGTAGATAGTTCGGTGATTTCTAAACCTGCTGCAGCAACAATACCTTTTATTTCATCGGCATAGGTTTTGCTTTCGGCGGCTTTTTGTAAATCAATGCAACGGCTATCCCAGCTTGGTATTTGAACACCTTTAAAACCCAGTGATGCCGCCCATTTGCAAATACTTTCTAAAGAATTGAAAGGTGCAGTATCGCCCATAAATTGCGCTAAAAAAATACCAGGGCCTTTAATTGTTGTCATAGTAATTGATTGATGCAGTCATTTAAATTGTATACGGTGTCCATTTTTGATCCGAAGCGCCAGAAGCAACTACGTTATCAATAAATGCCATGCCTCTTAAACCATCGTTGGTGTTAGGAAAATCTAACATTTCTGGTGTAGGTGAAGTGCCATCTATTTTTGCAGATAAAGTGAGCGCAAAATTGCGGTAGATATTTGCAAACGCTTCTAGGTATCCTTCTGGATGTCCGCCTGGTGTTCTACTATTATGAATCGCGTATTTGCTAAGTCTGTCGCCATAGTTGCCACCTGCGCGTAAAATTTGTGTTGGCGCATCGAGCCATTTTACAAGTAATGTATTAGGGTCATGTTGTGCCCATTCAAGCCCACCTTTTTCGCCGTAGATTCTAATTTTTAATGCATTTTCTTCACCAGCTGCAACCTGCGATGCCATTAGAACACCTCTAGCACCGTTGCTAAATTGTAAGAGCACATTACCATCATCATCGAGCATACGCCCTTCTACCATGGCATTTAAATCAGCACAAAGTTGTGTGATTTGAGCGCCCGTAATATATTCAGCTAAGTGCGCAGCATGCGTACCAATATCGCCCATACAACCTGCTTTACCTGATTTTTTAGGATCGGTTCTCCAAGCAGCTTGCGCATTTCCTTCACGCTCGCTTAATTTGCTAAGCCAGCCCTGCGGATATTCTACCCATACTTTTCTGATTTTTCCAAAAACATTGTCTTGTACCATGGCCCTTGCTTGTTTTACAAGTGGGTAGCCAGAGTAGGTATGTGTAAGGCAAAGCGTAAGTCCTGTTTCCTGCACTTTTTGGTGCAGTTGTTTGGCTTCGTCGAGGGTAAAAGCTATTGGTTTTTCTATGACTACATGAAACCCATGATCGAGGGCCATCATAGCAGGTGCAAAATGTGCAAAATTGGGTGTTACGATGGTTACAAAATCCATTCTTTCAGAAGCAGGAAGCTGGCTTTCTTTGGTAATCATTTCATCGTAGGTTAAATAAGTACGATGCTCGGGTAAAAACAAGGAAGCCCCTGATTCTTTAGCCACTTCAGGATTGATGCTAAGTGCACCACAACAGAGTTCGATGAGTCCATCCATATTGGCTGCAAGCCTATGTATAGCACCAATAAAGGCGTCTTTACCACCGCCTACCATGCCCATTCTTAATTTTCTGTTCATGTTTGTTCAATTTTAAATTGTGGAACTAAAAGTAAATTTTATCGGTCAACATTTAAAATAAAAAAATTACATTTATTGAATAGAATTTATCACGAACCTTTTACGATTATGCAAAACAACATTCAAAAGCAGCAACTCTTTATTGCCAGCTGCTTAGCGTTACTTGTTACATCCTTATCTTTTGGCATTCGCGCTGGTATTTTAGGCCAGTTGGGCGAACAGTTTCAGTTAAACCCGGGTCAGCTCGGAACCATTGCTGCCACTGCCTTTTGGGGCTTTCCACTTGCGGTTGTAATAGGTGGTTTTGTGGTGGATATTATAGGTATGAAAAAATTATTGTTGGTGGCTTTTATATTTCATTTGGCAGGCATTTTACTCACCGTTTTTGCCGGCGGTTATTGGGGTTTATTTATTTCTACCCTTTGTATTGGAATTGCCAATGGTACCGTGGAAGCGGCTTGTAACCCGCTTGTAGCAACGATTTACGCGGACAATAAAACCACCAAATTAAACCACTTTCATTTGTGGTTTCCGGGTGGTATTGTAATTGGCACCCTCATTGTTTACTTTTTAAGTAAAGCCGGAATTGGTTGGCAGGTACAGGTTGGATTAATGGCGATCCCTACTTTGTTGTATGGATATTTTTTCAGCAAACTAGACTTCCCAGTTACCGAGCGTGTGGCAAGTGGTATCTCAACTGCTGCTATGTATAAGGCGCTGCTGAATCCACTTTTTTTAGTGATGATTGTACTTATGTTTGGTACTGCCATCACCGAATTATTTACAGGACAGTGGATTGATGTGTTACTTAAAAATGTTTCTGATAATGCACTCTTGTTATTAACCATCGAAACGGGCATTATGGTGATAGGCCGTGGCCTAGCAGAACCTGTGGTACACCGCTTTTCACCAACAGGTGTTTTGTTTTTATCGGCAGTATTATCGGCGGTAGGACTTTATATTATGGGTCACACAACAGGTAATATGTTGTTTGTGGGTGCGATTGTGTTTGGTATGGGTGTGTGTTATTTCTGGCCTACCATGCTTGGTTTTGTTGCAGAAAATTTACCTGAAACAGGCGCTGTTGGCTTAAACCTTATGGGTGGTGCTGGTATGTTTGCCGTATCGGTGTATATGATATTTATGGGTGATCATTATGCGGAGTTGCAAGCTTCTTCGTTAACACCTGCAGAGGCTGGACAAGCGGTATTAAATACCACGCTTTTGATTCCAGTATTTTTATCGGTAGCATTTGCCGGTTTGTTTATTTATATGCGTAGTAAAAATAAAGTAGCAGCTTAATTTAAAAGATAAAAACCATGTCTAACAATCGAAGAAACGTACTTAAAAATATGGTGGCTGGTGCAGCTACTTTTGCTGCAAGTAGTGCGCTTGGATCACTAGCGTCTGCGGCAACAAACACCTCTGAAAGCCCTATGTATAAAGGATTGAAAGGAAATGTAAATCACTCGGTGTGTCGTTGGTGTTTTAGTGGCATCCCACTAGAAGACTTATGTAAAGCTGCTAAAGAAATGGGTCTAGTAGGTATAGATTTAATAGGCCCTTCTGAATGGCCCATACTAAAAAAATATGGACTTATTTCTACCATGTGTAATGGTGCCGAAATTAGTTTAACAAAAGGTTGGGCCGATAAAGCCAACCATGCAACACTCATTCAAAAATACAATGAGCATATCGATTTAGTAGCGGATGCTGGATATACCAATCTGATTTGTTTTAGTGGCAATAGAACAGCTACCCTTGATGATCAAACTGGACTTGACAACTGTGCAGAAGGTCTCAAACAAATTATGGCACACGCCGAAAAAAGAGGCGTGACCATTATTATGGAACTCCTGAATAGTAAAGTTGACCACAAAGATTATATGTGTGATAGAACGGCTTGGGGTGTAGCACTTTGTAAAAAAATTGGTTCATCTAATTTTAAATTACTCTACGACATTTACCATATGCAAGTAGATGAAGGAGACGTAATTCATACCATCAATACCTACCACGAATACATTGGCCATTACCATACTGCGGGTGTACCGGGTAGACATGAAATTGATGATACACAAGAGTTGTATTATCCTGCTATCATGAAAGCCATTGTAGCCACTGGGTTTACAAAGTATGTAGCACAAGAATTTATTCCAGCGTCTAAAGATCCACTTGCTTCCTTAAAGCAAGCGATTAAAATTTGTGACGTATAATTTATCAATCATTAACCATGAATAGAAGAGAAGCCTTATCAAGTGTTGCCCTATTACTAGGTGGAACCATTATTGGATCATCTGCTTTTTTGAGCGGTTGTAAAGCAAACCCAGATGCTGCTGCCGGCTTATTATCAGCTGCAGACATGAGCTTGTTAAATGACATTGCAGAAATTATTATTCCTACCACAAACACACCAGGTGCAAAAGCTGCCAAAGTGGGTGAGTTTATGGGTGTCATTGTAACGGATTGCTATGATGCAAAAGATCAAAAAGTATTTAAAGATGGACTAGCAGCATTAGCAAGTAAGTTTAGTGCAGCAAATGCAGAAGCGCAGCAAAAGATGATTGTTGATTTAGATGCTGAAGCAAAAAAATACCAAGAAACAAAAACGGCAGAACAGCCTACGCATTATTTTACCATGATTAAGCAGCTTACACTTTGGGGCTACTTTAGTTCTGAAATAGGCGCTACGCAAGCACTCCGCTATGTTGCAATTCCTGGAAAATATGAAGGATGTGTTCCTTACAAAAAAGGGGATAAAGCTTGGGCCTAGCTAGATAGCGTTTTTTTTGTAGCCGCAATATTTTTCAATTTTAAATTATTTATCTGATGTCAATTAATAGAAGAGATTTTTTACGCAATAGTTCTTTTGCAGCGGCTGGATTAAGCTTGCCTTTTTTAAGTAAAGCGAGTTTTTTGGATGCGCCTGCAGGATTTAAAATTCCAAACTTTGGTATTCAGTTGTGGACGGTGAAAGAAAATATGATGGCGGATGCCAAGGGTACCCTTGCAAAGCTGGCTAGTTTTGGATACAAACAAATTGAAAGTTATGAAGGCCCTCAAGGTATTTTTTGGGGCATGGGTCACAAAGGATTTAAAACCTATTTGGATGATTTAGGTATGAAAATTGTTTCTAGCCACTGTGATAACCTAACAGATTTTGATAAAAAATCGGAACAAGCGGCGGCTATTGGCATGCAGTATTTAATTTGTCCGCACAAGGGCACGCAAAAAAGTCTAGATAATTACAAAGCGTTTGCAGATGAGTTTAACGAGTCTGGCAAAATTGCAAAAAAGCATGGTATACGATTTGCATATCACAATCATGACTATTCATTTATTCCAATGCAAGGTCAAATGCCTCAAGATGTAATGATGATGGGCACAGACCCTGCACTCGTTGATTTTGAAATGGATATTTACTGGGTACGTGCAGCCAACGAAGATCCTATTGCATGGTTAAAAAAATATCCAAACCGTTTTAAGCTTTGTCACGTTAAAGACTTAACCAAAACAGCCAACAACGGTCACGACTCATGTGTGCTGGGCACAGGCACCATCGATTTTAAAAAGGTATTAAAAGCAGGTGCTAAATACGGCCTCGAAACGTTTATTGTTGAGCAGGAAGCGTTTACGGGCACAAATCCAATAGATGCTGCTGGGCTTGATGCAAAATATATGCAGAAGAATTTTTAGTGTTCAAATAATGTATACATAAAAAGGGCGCCTAAAGGCGCCCTTTTTGCTGGAGTTCGGCTATCACCTGATAGAGCCGATCAATATCGGATTGGCTGTTAAAACCATTGATGGAGTATCTGAGGTACACATCATTTCCTTGGCGCATGATGGGAACTTCTATTTGATATTCTGTAAAAAGCATACGCTGTAATAATTCAGGATCCGATGTTTTAATAGGGATACTAATCATTTGACCAATCCATTCGCTGGTTAAAGGGCTAATGGGCGTGCTACCTAATAAATCAAAAAAGCGCTGCGCATTAGAAAGCACCATTTCATGACATTTTTTAGATACTTCAGCCCAGTTGTACCTTTCCATAAATGCGATACAATCCGGTACCGTTAAAAACGCCGAAAAGTCTCTGGTACCAATCATTTGATGGTAATCTAAAAAACTAGAATGGCTAGGCTTTAATGCTTTGTACCCCCAACTTACCACGAGTGGATCGCAGATGGGTTGCACACTTTTATGCGCGTATAAAAAAGAACATCCCTTAGGCGCCATCATCCATTTATGGCAAGCGCCCGTATAAAAATCTGCTTGCAATTTTGAGAGGTCCACTTCTGTTTGTGCAGGTCCGTGCGCGCCATCAACAAAAGTGATCAGTCCTTTTTGTTTAGCGATGGCACAAATTTCATGCACCGGTAATTTTAATGCAGTGGCACTAGTGATTTGACTTATAAAAACCGCTTTTGTGTTAGGTGTGATGCCAGCAAAAAATTCTTCGATGAATTTTTCTTTGCTGGTGATAGGGAGTGTAATTTTTTGCTTTACATACGTAGCACCTTTTTGTGCGCAGTAATATTCCCAGGTTCTATCACATGCACCATATTCAATATCGGTGGTTAATATTTCATCGCCTGCAGCTAATGGAAAATTTTTAGCTACCATATTAACGGCAAAAGAAGGATTGGTTACAAACACCAAATCATCTTTGTCTGCTACGCCAATATAGCCTGCTAGCGCGGCTCTTGAGGTTTGCAGGTAGCCAGGTCCATCAAATACAATGTACTGTACGGGCTCTGCTTCTAATACCCTTTGCCATTTTTGATAGGCATCAAAAATAGGCGCAGGCGTAGCACCAAAAGAACCAAAGTTTAAAAAAGTAATATCCTTTCTTAATAAAAATAAATCCGCAATATTTTCCATACTTGTTAAATACCTAAGCTCCAACCATCACGGTAATTACGTTTTACAAACTGATTGGCTTCATCAAAATTGGTAATTTTCATATTAGGACCATCCCATAGTAATTTAATACTACGGCCTGGGTAATTGATATTTCCTTTTGCATCTTTTGATTGTAAGTCGTAACTTCTAATAGCGAGGTTACCCATCAAAACACTTTCTGTTAATGGACCTGCAATATCAAAATGCGAACTCAAGTTTTTAGCTTCAGGGCTATTATAACCAGCAATAGAAGCTTCTACCCATGCAGCGTAGTGACCTGCTTCTCCATTTTTTACACGCGCTACTGTTTCAGGAACAATCGTTGTTTTAGATAAATGGGTAGGTAATAATTGAGGCATTACACCATAAGTGCCACACATCATTTTTCCTTTGGTACCAATAAAAATAACACCGTTTTCACCATCCCCACCCATTCTTTCGTTAGGGCCTAATTCTTCAGGACGTTCTGGTTGAATACCGCCGTCCATCCAGTGTAGGGTTACGTTTGGTTTGCCAGGCTGACCTTTAAATTGAAGTGTAATATGTGAAGCGATTGGAGCACTATCTGGGGTATACGCTTTATTCCAGTTTCTCACATACGGCGTAGCAACGCTACACTGTGCCGATAGCGGATAGCCAAGACCCATTACTGCAAAAGCAGGGGCCATAATATGACAAGCCATATCACCAAGGGCGCCGGTACCGTAATCCCACCAACCTCTCCAGTTAAATGGCAATAATCCATCGATATAATCTTTTTTAGGTGCTGTACCTAACCACAAGTCCCAATTAAGACCTGCAGGGATAGGTGAACTGCTCGTAGGCCAAGAGATACCTTGCGGCCATACTGGGCGGTCTGTGTAGCAGTAAATGGTATGTACGTCACCAATCACACCTGCGTTGTACCAGTCTTGTAATTTACGAACGCCATCGCCAGAAGCACCTTGGTTACCCATTTGAGTAACTACTTTATGTTTACGTGCAGCTTCTGTAAGCATACGTGCTTCATAAATATCATGTGTTAATGGTTTTTGTACATATACGTGTTTGCCTAATTGTACAGCGGCCATCGCAGCAACTGCGTGCGTATGATCGGGCGTAGACACAGACACGGCGTCAATTCTGCCTTTTTCTTTGTCTAGCATTTCTCTAAAATCTTCGTAGACATTGGCTTTGGTATACCTAGCTCTACTCTTTGCTGTTTGACGACTGTCAACGTCTGCAAGTGCTACGATATCTGCTTTTCCAGACATAAAGAAATTGTATAAATCGCTTTCGCCTTTACCGCCAGCACCAATACCTGCAATTTGTAATTTATCACTAGGCGCTGTAAAGCCACGTCCTAGCACACTTCGCGGGACAATATAAAAACCTGCCGCTGCAAGTAATCCGTTTCTTAAAAACGTACGTCTCGAATCTTGATTTGCATCTTGACTACTTGCATCTGGTGTAGTTGCTGCATCCGTAGTTGCCGCAGCTAATAATTTTTTCTTTTGCTGTTTTTTCATAGGTATAGAATCGTTGAAGTAGGAATGACCCTACATGTTTTTTGAGATGGTTAAATTATTGAAAAATGGGGAAATGCTAAAATTATATTTAGGGCCCGAACAAATAGGATAGGAGTATCGTTATTTAGGTATAAATTGCTACTATATTAACCTCTTTTTCTATGAATGAACAATTGAACGCACTCAGACAGTATTTTATGTCAGGTGCTACCCAATCTTTTGCTTTTAGGCTTGCCAGGCTGGAGGCCTTAAAAAAATTGGTGTTAGACCATGAAAAAGAGCTAGCACAGGCACTCCACACCGACCTTAAAAAATCGGAAGAAGAAGCCTGGGCCACCGAAGTAGGTTTTTTCTTAAATGAATTAAACTATACCATCAAGCATTTAAAAAGTTGGATGCAACCAACTAGTGTGCCTACCAATTTATTAAATCAACCTTCTAGTTGTTATACCGTTCCGGAACCACTCGGTGTCGTATGTATTATTGCACCTTGGAATTATCCGTTTCAACTTTTATTTACGCCACTGATTGGCGCGATTGCCGCAGGCAATTGCGCGGTATTAAAGCCAAGTGAATTTGCAGGCGCTACTGCTGCTGTTATGGGTAAAATGATTAGGCAGTTGTTTCCTGAAAATTACATGCTTTACCTAGAGGGTGATGGCGCAGCTGTATTGCCTCCACTATTTGAAAATTTTAGATTCGATCATATTTTTTATACAGGTAGTACGTTTGTTGGTAAAATTATTTACAAGCAAGCCGCCGAAAAATTAGTACCCGTAACCTTAGAGCTAGGCGGTAAAAGCCCTGCTGTACTTACTTCTGACGCCAATGTGCGCGTTGCTGCACGCCGCATTGTCAATTCTAAATTTTCCAATTGTGGTCAAATGTGCGTGGCGCCAGATTATGTGCTCGTGCCTACTGCATTAAAAGATAGTTTGATACAAGAACTTATTATCGCTACCAAAAAGTTTTATGGCGAAGATCCGGCCAGTACAGATGGTTATGGAAAAATCATTAATGAAAAACAGTGGCAGCGACTTGTAAGTTATTTACAAGACGGTACGGTGGTGCACGGTGGAAAATCAAATGCAGCTACTTTATATATTGAACCAACACTTTTAATAAATGTATCTATAGATAGTAAAGTGATGCAAGACGAAATTTTTGGTCCAATACTTCCAATACTTACCTACGATACCAACGAAGAAGCACTTGCAATCATTAACCGCCATCCAAACCCGTTGGCATTTTATGTGTTTACAAACAATAGTGCTTCAGAGCAGTATTGGTTAACGAGTGTTCCATCGGGAGGCGCCTGCGTTAATAATACCAGTTGGCATCTAACCAACCACGCATTACCCTTTGGTGGCAGGGGTTTTAGCGGTATGGGTGGCTATCATGGAAAATTAAGTTTTGATACTTTTTCGCATATTAAATCGGTGATGAAAACACCTACTTGGCTCGATCCAGATTTAAAATATCCGCCGTATAAAGGCAAAGGTTGGTTGTTAAAAAAATTAATAGGTTAATGCGTACGCGTTTACAAAATATAAAACCCATGATGATAAAATTTGCGATTGTTTTTGGTGTTATTGTTGGCTCTGTTTTACTTATGAAAAAGAAAGACATGAGTTATAGACAATCCATTTTGAAAACCATGTATCCGGTGATTATGTTTCCTGGAAAATTAATGGGTGCTAGAAATGCGGTTCAGCTAAATACGGAAGGTAAAGCGCCTGTTAAAGATTTTTACGCGCTTACTGCTGTTTTAAATAATGGTGATTCTATTTCTTTTGAAACCTTTAGAGGCAAAAAAGTATTACTTGTAAACACCGCTTCTGATTGTGGTTATACAGGACAGTACAAAGAGCTAGAAGCGCTCTATCAACAATATAAAAATAATTTAGTGGTGATAGGATTTCCTGCCAACGATTTTAAAGAGCAAGAAAAAAAATCGGACGCCGACATTGCTACTTTTTGTAAAGTAAATTATGGTGTTACTTTTTTACTCATGCGCAAAGGCTCTGTGGTAAAGGGTTCCGAGCAACAAAGCGTGTATCAGTGGCTTACACAACCTACGGCCAACGGTTGGTGTAGTAAAGCACCCGTTTGGAATTTTTGTAAATATCTAGTCAACGAAGAAGGTGTGTTAACGGCTTACTTTCCGCAAACAGTGTCTCCACTAGATGAAGTTGTTGCAACACAACTTCAATAAATATAATTACAGCGGACAGTTTTCGTGGTAGTTTATTAGTTCAATGGGCGCTCTTTCTACAATAAAGTCTTTGTATACTTCAGCAATTTCATTGAGTACTTCTTCTACACCTTCACTTTCTTTGATGGTTACCAGTCTATTTCTGTAATCTTTAATGCCCGGCAATCCTTTTAAATAGTTGGCGTAATGTCTTCTCATTTCATTGATACCCACCACCGGTCCTTTCCACGCCACCGACTGAATTAAATGTTGTCTACAAACCGCTACACGCTCCGCCACTGTTGGCGCTGCCATCATTTCGCCGGTTTTAATATAGTGCTTGATTTCTCTAAAAATCCATGGATATCCAATGGCCGCTCTACCAATCATAACACCATCTACGCCATATTTATTTTTATAGGCAACTGCTTTTTGTGGGCTATCAATATCTCCATTTCCAAAAATAGGAATATGAATGCGTGGGTTGTTTTTTACTTTCGCAATTAAAGTCCAATCGGCTTCGCCTTTATACATTTGCGCACGCGTACGTCCGTGAATACTGAGTGCTTTAATGCCCACGTCTTGTAAGCGCTCGGCTACTTCTTCAATATTTTTACTGTCTTCATCCCAACCCAGTCTTGTTTTTACGGTAACGGGTAATTTAGTGGCTTTAACAACGGCTGCTGTTAAGCGAACCATTAAATCAAGGTCTTTTAAAACACCAGCACCTGCTCCTTTTCCTGCTACTTTTTTTACAGGACAACCAAAATTAATATCTAATAAATCGGGGTTGGTAACATCTACAATTTTAGCAGCCAGTGCCAAACTATCTTCATCGCCGCCAAATATCTGAATACCCACCGGTCTTTCGTAATCAAAAATATCTAGCTTTTTACGGCTTTTAATGGCGTCACGTATAAGACCTTCACTACTAATAAATTCGGTGTACATTAAATCAGCCCCGTTTTCTTTACACACCACTCTAAAGGGTGGATCACTCACATCTTCCATGGGTGCCAACAGTAGCGGAAAATCGGGAAGTTCTATTGTATCTATTTTAACCATGGTCTTTAATTATTTATCCGCTTTTTGTTGCAATCAGTTCAAGTGTTATCTTAGTTCTCTCAACAATTACGGCGGCGGCACAAATTTACAAGCTTATTTTTCAACTCATGAAACAAACCTATAGTTATCCAGTTCAATTTATATTTTTAATGGGGCTTTTAGGGGTATTTATGATTGTGGGCACCTTTTTATTAACCCTTGTAGGGAGTCAACTCCTACATTGTAAGTTGTTAGAAGTGCCAGCGCTACTAAATTTACCAGCCAATGCAGGTATGTCTAAAGTCCTCAATTTGGGCGCTACCTTCATTGCCTTTGTTTTTCCAGCGATCATTTTTACCCGCATCAATAAAACAGAATCGCAAACAACAGTTGAGGCCCTTGGTTTTGCTAAAATAGGGGGGCCTAAGTTATTATTGTATACCGTTTTGATTTCGTTTGGCGGAGTAACGCTTAGCGGTGCACTTGCAGAAGTTAACCAGCATATTTATTTACCTGCAAAATTATTAGAACAAGCAAAAGCATTAGAGCAAACCTATAAAACACTCATGCTTAACATGGCGCGCATGGATAGTGTGCTAGATTATGTTACAGCTCTTTTTGTAATGGCTTTAGCGCCAGCAATATTTGAAGAATTACTTTTTAGATCTACAGTACAACCTTTATTTATAGGGTGGACAAAAAATGTATGGGTAGGTATCATTATTACAAGCATCTTTTTTAGTGCTATACATTTTTCATTCTTTGGTTTTTTATCTAGGACAGCACTTGGTATTGTGCTCGGACTACTTTTTTATCATACTAAAAATATTTGGCTGAGTATTTTAATGCATTTTTTAAACAACGGACTCATAGTCACGCAGCTTTATATTGTAACATTACAAGGTAAATCTGTTGAAAAGGCTATGGACGAAAATCTTTCTATTTGGGCTGGACTTAATGGGCTCATGATATTATGGTTTTCATTCAATGCGCTTAAAAAGTATAACGCTACATTGGTTAAACCGTTGTAACTTCACAATTGTAATCGTTCACATTTAATGTATCATTCATTATGTCTTGGGAAAAAATATTTAGTACGCGTGTTTTTGCAGAAGCTTCCATTATCGAAGGCGTACTTTCAGAAAATGATGTGCCTGTGCAACTATTAAATAAACAAGACAGTAGTTATCCGATGTTTGGTGACATACAACTTTATGTACCTCATGATATGGTTTTATTTGCGCGCGAACTTATTGATCAACAATCAGAACATTTAGACTTCACCGTATAATAGCTGCTATGGCACTCGATCTTCAAACATTTAAAACAAGGGCTTTATCGGCAGTTATTTTTGTTGTGGTGATGCTAGGTGCTATTTTTTACAGCATCGATAGTTTTATCATACTTTTTTTAATTGTGCATACGGGTTGCTATATCGAGTATAGTAAACTTATAAAAGGTACATCCACCATTCAAACTACAAAAGCAAAGGTTTTGTATAACTTGTTTGGACTTGCATACATAACTACTAGCTTTTTTGCCATTACACATTTAGCATCTACACATTGGGTCTCTATATTAGGAACCACTCAATATTATGTATTGCCCATGCTTGTTATTATAAGTATTTGGATCAATGATACTATGGCTTATATAGTAGGTTCATTTATAGGTAAAACGCCGCTTTCTGCTTTGTCACCTAAAAAAACATGGGAGGGAACCATTGGTGGAGCCATTCTTGCGATAGTTGCAGTGGTGTTATTAGGCAAGGCGCTAACCGAGCTCTCTTATCAAACACTTGTTATTGTGAGTGCAACGGCTGCAATAACTGGCACCATTGGTGATTTGATAGAAAGTAAGTTTAAAAGAATGGCTGGCGTTAAAGATAGCGGCCGTATTATGCCGGGGCACGGCGGTTTTTTTGACCGTTTCGACTCTTTATTATTAGCAAGCCCTTGTGTTTGGCTACTGCTAACACTTTTTGCGCAATAGATTTTACTTTACATTTGCAACTCAAATCATTATTATGACAATTCACCGCGAAGGTTTCCGCACTATTGGTATTACTGCTCTCATTTTTGGTATTATCAATTTGATTTCCATTTCTTATTTAGGAACCTGTTGCCCTAGATTAGCTGGCGCCATTTTTGGCCTAACTCTTTTCTTCTTCTTATTTATCATTTCATTTTTTAGAATTCCCAAAAGAACATTAACCATCAACGACAATCAAATTATTTGTCCTGCCGATGGTAAAGTGGTAGTGATTGAAGAAATTACAGATGTAGAATATTTTAAAGATAAACGCATTCAAGTGAGTGTGTTTATGAGTCCTGCAAACGTGCACGTGAACAGAAATCCAATGAGCGGTAAAGTGGTGTATAACCAGTACCACAAAGGAAAGTACCTGGTTGCATGGCATCCAAAATCTTCTACCGAAAATGAAAGATGGAGCGTAGCTGTAGAAAATAACCACGGTACTATTTTATACAAACAAATTGCTGGAGCGCTTGCAAAACGTATTTGTAATTATACTTCAGTAGGTCAAGAAGTAAAGCAAACCGAAGAGTACGGCTTTATTAAATTTGGCAGTAGGGTTGATATTTTATTACCAGTAGGTACAAAAATTAACGTTGCACTTAATGAAGTGGTAAAAGGTGGTGTAACCGTTCTTGCTACTTGGTCTTAATACGAGATCTCCTTTTATAAATCGCCTAACTGAGGTCTTAGCACAATGTCTTCTGCAACGGCTGCATCCGATAAGGAAGCAGCAGACACAATCATTGTAGCAACATCACTTGCTTCCATAATTCTTTTAGGGTCTACGCCCGATCCATCCCAACTGGCCGTATAAACAGCCCCAGGATATACGCCCGTAACTTTTATGCCGTGCGGCTTTAATTCTTCGCGTAAATTTTTTGTGAATCCAGCTAATGCAAATTTGCTAATACTATAACTACCACCATTGGCATACGCATGAAGTGATGCGATCGAGCAAATATTAAAAATATGTCCTTTTTTAGCGGACATCATAGGCGCAAGCAAAGCTCTTGTTAAATGATAAGCACTGTACAAATTGCTTTCGATCATCGTAGCAAGTGTGCCAGGTGCTTCATTATAAATACTGCCGGGTACAAAATGGCCTGCATTATTAATAATGATATCGGGCGTTCCTTTTTCTAAGCACCAAGCCGCAAAAGCATGAACATCCGCTTCGTTAGACATATCGGTGGGTCTTGCTTTAATAGTTGCATCCGGGTAAGCGGTTTGTAATGCAGCAACGGTGTCATACAAAGCCGTTTCACCTCTACTACAAAGTAGGAGGGTGTACCCTTTTTGTGCAAATGCAGTAGCTACTGCTTTTCCAATGCCTTTAGAGGCGCCTGTAATTACAACTATCATACTACGAAGTAACATATTTTTTGGGTAAAACTGCTTTAACTTTGCCGCATGAAATACCAACACCTTTTCTTTGACCTAGATCATACCCTATGGGATTTTGAAACCAATGCCAAAGAAAGCCTACAAGACCTTTATACAGCGCACAACTTGGCAGGCAGAGGTGTGGATAGCTTTGATCATTTTTTTGATCATTATAGTGCACACAATCACCGCTTATGGGATAGGTATACCAAGGGTTTTATTAAACAGGAAGAATTGAAGTGGAAGCGGATGTGGTTGGCGCTTTTAGAATATAAAATAGCAGACGAAACACTGTCGAGGCAAATGTCACTCGACTTTTTAGAAATACTTCCTACTAAAAAAGCATTGTTTGATGGCACCACCGAGCTACTCACTTATTTGCAAGAGAAGGGATACCAGATGCACCTTGTTACCAATGGTTTTGAAAATGTGCAACATCAAAAAATTAAACACGCTGGACTAGATCCATACTTTGGTACAGTTATTACTTCAGAAGCAAGTAATAGTTTAAAACCCAATAAAGAAATTTTTGAGTATGCATTTGCGAAAACTGGCGCTTCTGCTAGTAATAGTATTATGATTGGAGATAATCAAGATGCAGATATTAAAGGAGGTATCAACGCTGGAATGGATACTATTTTTGTAAATCATATTGGTGCCACCCCTCATGTACATGCCACCCATGAAGTTTTTGATTTACCGTCAATTGCTAAACTTTTATAGTTACATAGGATCCATAAAAAAGCCGCTAACATTTTAGCGGCTTTTTTTATAAACTAGATTGTAAAATTATTTTTTTACAACGCTTGCAGTTTTAGGGTCCTTCTTGCATTTTTTGCAATCTTTCTTGCAGTCTTTACCACAAGCTTTTTTCTCTTCTTTTTTGCATTTAGCGCAATCTTTTTTACCATCACAAGCAAATACAGCACCTGTAGTTAGTAAAGCTGCAACAGCAAGCATCATTATTTTTTTCATAAAAAAGTGTTTTTAGTGTTTTAGGATATGACTATAAAGTTATATAAAATTGGATATCTAGGCCCCGTTTTTCTGTTAAAATTACCATTTTTCGTCGTCAGGAATGCTAGACGGGTCCATTTTGTACTTTTCCCTGGAGGCTTTAGCCGCCGCAATACGCTCGATTATAAGGGCTGCTATAATATTGGCGGCGTCTACTCCCTTATTTTCTGCTAGTAGCTGACTTAGTTTTTTCTCGCTCACATCTAAGCGGTAAAGCACCAATAGCAGCTTTTTAAAGTCTTGGGTGATCCATTCGTTGATGAGCTTTGTTAAGGCCGATGGATCCAGTTTTTCTATGGTTTCGAGGCTTAATTCCATACTATTAAATTACACATACTTTTCTATCACACCTAGTCCAAATAATGCAAAATCATATTTTACCGGATCTTTTGGATCGAGTGTTTTAAGGTACTGCGTAAGTTCAAGTCCTGCCTGCCAATCTATTTTGGTGCGGTCTAATAACTGAAATCTTTTGGCTACCCTTGCAACGTGTAAATCTATAGGACAAATTAGCTCACTGGGTTTAATGGTATTCCAAATGCCAAAGTCAACGCCTTTATTGTCTTTACGAACCATCCACCTGAGGTACATATTAAGTCGTTTACAGGTAGAGCCTTTACTGGGTGTAGCAATATGCTTTTTGGTTCGGGGTGGCGCGTCGGGTAATGAAAAAAAGTACTGGTGAAAATGATGAAGCCTGGCTGCTGGATTGTTATCTGGGGACAAGCAAAAAGCAGCTTCTAAACTTTCATGTGCACTATAATGTGCTTTTAAAAATTCTATAAAATAGAGTAAATCAGTGGTGTTAAACGTGCGGTGTTTAAAGGCTAGTAATTTTTTAAGATCAGATTCTTGATGCGCTACACAAAATTGATGCGGCGCATTGTCCATCAGTTGCATCAGCTCTTTAGATTTTTGTATGATGGTGGTTCTGTTACCCCATGCAAAAATGCTTGCAAAAAAACCTGCAATTTCAATGTCTTGTTTTTTTGAAAACAAATGCGGTATACAAATAGGGTCGTCTTTAATAAAACTTACCTGGTTGTATACCGCAACTTTTTTATCAAAAAATGCTTTGAGTGAATCCTGGTTTGCTCGGTTATCTCCAGCCATCGCCGTCTAATATATTTCCAATGCCACCAAGTACACTGCCTTCTTCTCTTCTAGAAGTTGTTGCATATTGTAAAATGCGTCCTGCTAAACGGCTAATAGGTAATGTTTGAATCCAAACGGTACCAGGTCCTCTCAGTGTTGCAAAAAATAGACCTTCTCCACCAAAAATGCTGTTTTTGATGCCGCCTACAAACTGAATATCATATTGTACACCTGAAGTAAAACCAACAATACATCCGGTATCAATTTTTAATAAATCACCTTCTTGTAATTGTTTTTGTACCACGTGACCGCAGGCATGTAAAAACGCCATACCATCACCTTCTAATTTTTCCATGATAAAACCTTCTCCGCCAAATAAGCCGGTACCTAATTTTCTTTGGAACTCGATACCTACACTAACGCCTTTAGCAGCGCAAAGGAAGGCGTCTTTCTGACAAATAATTTTGTTTTGATATCTTGACAAATCGAGTGGAATAATTTTGCCCGGATACGGTGATGCAAAGCTTACGGTTTTAACACCACCTGAAGTATTGGTAAAAGCCGTCATAAATAGGTTTTCACCCACCAATAAGCGCTTTCCAGCGTTCATTAGTTTTCCTAAAAAGCTGGACTGTGCGCCACTGCCATCACCAAATAACGTTTCCATTTGAACGCCATCTTCCATCATCATAAATGCACCTGGTTCAGCAATTGCAGATTCGCTTGGGTCTAATTCAACCTCTACATACTGCATTTCTTCTCCATAGATTTTGTAATCGATTTCGTGATTTTGTATCATAACATTATTATTTAAAACCAGCTACCAACAAATGTTTCGCCAGCGTTTTGTAATTTATTTTTTCTTGCCTTTACTTTTATTTTATGTTTGATCATAACGGCTACCATCAAAAATAAAAAGATAAATGTAAATGGAGGAATACCTAAAAAGCTAATCCAAGTGCCGCCAAACATTTTACGCATAGGTCTACGAAGACGCTCAGCAATTAAATACATACTAGGTACAATAATCAGCGTCATGAAAAACGCAAATGCAAGTCCAAATATAATGGTCCAGCTAAGTGGCTTCCAAAACGCAACGCTATCGCCGCCTAAAAATATGTGCGGGTTTAGTTCCGAAAATAAAGTGATGAAATTGATATTAAATCCAATCGCAATTGGAATAAAACCAAGTATTGCTGCTACTGCAGTAAGTAATACCGGAATAATTCTGGTTTTACCTGCCTGAATAATAGCATCTCTGGTTTTCATGCCTCTGCTTCTTAATTCATCGGCAAATTCAATCACTAGAATTCCGTTTTTAACTACAATACCTGCAAGACCTACGATACCTAAGCCTGTCATAAGGCCTGATACTTCCATACCGGTAATAGCAAAACCTAAGAACACACCAATCACACTAAATAGGATTTCACTTAAAATGATAACCGATTTACTTACCGAATTGAATTGTAATACAAGGGTAAATAAAATAAGCATGAGTGCAATTAATAGTGCTTTTCCTAAGAATGCAACGGTTTCAGCTTGTTGCTCTCCTTCACCGGTTTGTTTAATAGTTACAGCATCCGTTACGCCTTTAAAGTTTGCAATGTGTTTTCCAATTACTTGGTTAACGCCAGTTGCATTGTAACCTTCGGTGGTTAATACATTAGAGCGTAGTGTGATTAAGCGCTTTTGGTTTTTGCGTTTCACACTTCCAAGTGTGCTGGTAGGATCCACTTTTACAAGTGCACTAATCGGAATATTTTTAACAGCACCGCCAGAAGCCATGTCTCTAAAAGAGATACGCATATTTAATAAATCCGTTAAGCTTTTACGCTGAACAGCATTGTTACGTAACTGAATTTTATATTCTTCTTTACCTTCTTTTATTTTAGAAATTTCTTTACCAAAAAGGGCTGTTCTAATTTGCATACCAATTTGAGCTGTTGACACACCTTCAATAAGGGCGCGCTCTCTATCGATACTTAATGTAATTTCTGGATTTTTTAAATCCACATCCATTTTAAGTTCTTCTACACCTGGTACACGAATAGAATCTAAATAGTTTTTAAGTGAAGAAGCTGTTTTGATCATCGCATCAAAATCTTCACTAGCAATTTCAATGTTAATGGGAGGGTCTGTTGGTGGTCCACCACTTTCTTGGTTCACACTTATTTCTGTTCCAGGAATCCCCTGAACCGCCTGCCTAACTTGATCTAGGTAGGGCGCCGTGCTTTTGCCATGTCTTTTTTCATATTCTACAAACGATACTTGTATACGACCAAGTTCACTTCTTGTAGTACGGTCACCACTGGTAGGATCGGCGGCGTTTACAGCCACGTTGCTAATAATACTTTCTACAATCGGATTGGTTTTGCCGTTTTCGGTACCTAAAACTTTATTGACCCTTCCTTCTAATACACGTGTAATAGAATCGGTGTAGCGTACATCAGAACCTACGGGTAATTTAAGGTATACAAATAACTGGTTAGGGTCTCCCTTAGGGAAAAACGTTACAGGTATTCTGCCTCCAACAATGGATCCTACAAATACAAATAACGAAACAAAAAAGAGTGCAATAATACCAATCAGTAAATGAACGGGTCTCCAACCTTTTAACGCCCATTGTAATAATGACTCGTAATGATTCATAATCCAAGGAAGCGCTTTGTTTTGGAAATTGTGAATGGCATCCGTAATAAAATACCTGTTTAATACAACAAGTAACATGAACGTAATTAATAGGTTTCCAAAAAATGGAGCACCCGCAAGATCTAATAAAACACCAATGCCAACAGCGATCCAAAATCCTTTCTTTTTAAAGATGGCAGACTTAGGTTCTTTGCTGTCTGTTTCTGGGTGATTCATAAAATCAACCGCAAATACAGGGTTCATTATAAATGCTACTACTAGCGATGCTGCTAGTGTAAATATGAGCATGGTGGGTAGGTACACCATGAATTTACCAATGATTCCGGGCCAAAATAGGAGTGGGAAAAATGGAGCAAGGGTGGTGATGGTTCCAGCTAGTACCGGTATGAAAACCTCTCCAGCAGCCATTCTTGCAGCGTTGTTGACACTTAATTTACCCTTGCCTTCTACAAATATGCGGTGGGTATTTTCTATCACTACAATGGCGTCGTCCACAATGATACCAAGTCCAAATAATAGGGCAAAGAGTACGATAAAATTGAGTGTTACATGTGTACCAACAATTAAATCGGCGCCTGGTAAAAATACAAAAGCAACAAACATACTAAGTGGTACAGAGAGCGCCACAAAAAATGCGTTGACAACACCCATAAAAAACATAAGTACAATTAGTACTAGAATAAATCCAATGATAATGGAGTTTACGAGTTCATTAAATGAGCTTCTAGTTTTAATACTTTGGTCACCAGAAATAACAGCTTTTAAATTATTCGGATAAATACTTCCTTTACCTTCCTCAACTATTTTTTTAACACCATCAGATGTTTCAATTAAATTTTCGCCACTTCTTTTAATGATATTAAGTGTTACTACGTTTTTACCATCTAGGCGCGCGAAACTTTCACGCTCTTTAGTGGTATCCGCAATGGTTGCAATGTCTTTGAGGTAGATAGGCGCACCACTGGTGTTTCTTACAATAATATTTGCAATGTCACCCGCTGTTTTAAGTTGCCCTTTTAGTTGCAGGGTTCTTTTCATATTACCTACTTCTAATAAACCGCCAGAGATATCCATATTTTCTCTTTGAATGGCGTACGTGATATCGTCAAAAGTAATACCAGCGCTTTGAGCACGGTAATTGTCTACATTGATTTGGAATTCTCTTTCCGGTGCACCTACAATATCTACTCTGTTAATCTGAGATAGATTTTCGAGTTTATCTTTTAGGTCGTCGGCATATTTTTTTAGACGCGGCAAATCAAAATCACCACTTAAGTTCACAGACATAATGGGCTGTTCACTAAAGCTTACTTCTAAAACGGTTGGTTCTATGGTTAAGTCTTTGGGAAGATCTTGTTTGGCCTTATCAGTTGCATCTTTTACTTTTTGAAGCGCCACTTCGGTTTTAACCTGGGTATCAAACTCCACCATGATCGCTGAAAAGTCTTGCTGAGAATTACTGGTGAATTTTTTAATTTTTGCACCCGTAATACTTTTGATTTGCTTTTCGATGGGCCTTGTTACAAGGTTTTCGATATCTTTTGGTGAGTTACCTACATATACGGTTTGTACATAAATGGTAGGAATAACGATGTCTGGAAACTGTTCTTTAGGCAGTGTTACAAACTGATAAATACCTGCAAGGCTCACAAACAAAATCACCAAATAAATGGATGTTTTGTTTTTGATACTCCAGGTTGTAGGCCCAAATTCTTTGAATTTGGCTTTTATATTTTCTGTGAATTGCATACAATATTTTTATTCGTATTCTAATTATTTACTAGCAAGAACAATCAATTGACCGTCATATAAACTCTGAAATCCCTCTGTTACAATTTGGTCACCTGCTTGTAAACCCGATTTAATTTCTAATTGATCTTTGTAGAATTCGCCTACTGTTACCATACGTTTGCGCGCAATTAATTTGCCTTTTTCAGCTACTGCTACCATTACATATTTGCCAGTTTCGTCATTTTGTAAGGTATTCACTGGAATGGCAATGGCATTAGAAATGCTATAATCTAAAATTTGTACGAGTGCAATTTGGTTAGGCCTCAAATCTTTATCGGCCGCCACTTTAGCTTCAATAAAAAAGCTTCTGCTATTTGGGTTGATAATTTTACCTACCACCGAAATAGGCGCTTGAATATTCTTTTGTAAATCAGGTAGATTAATGGTAAGCTTGGTTCCTGTTTTAACACGTTGGCTGTAATTTTCAGGTACTTCTGCAGTAACTTTTAATTTACTGGTGTTTACTATTTTAATTTGACCAGCACCCGCAAAAATTTCACCAACACGAACGTTCACATCTTCTACTACACCGTCAACGTCACTATATACAGATGTGAACTGAACTTGCTCACGACTAATTTTTACTTGCTCTTGTGCTGTTTTAAGTTGATTTTCTAATAAATCAACATTGTTTTTGGCTGAAATGATTTGCACTTCTGTTCCAATATTTTGTTCCCACAAATTCTTTTGCTTTTGATAGAGTGTTTTAGCAAAAGAAAGTTGGGTTTTTAAGGTTTCAAGACCTTGCTCTGCAGCAATTAAAGCTTGACGCTGAATGGCATCGTCTAATTTTAAAAGTAGTTTTCCTTTAGGTACTACATCTCCTCTTTTTACAAAAACCCCTTTTACTTGACCTCCACCGCCGCGGGCAGTTACATAAGAAACGCTTTCAGATTCAATTTTACCTTGTAAATCAATGTAATGATTAAAGGTTTGTGCTGCAAGCACTGCAGTTACAACGAGCTTGCCTGTTGCTTGATTGGCCGCTGCTATATCAAGTGTTGTGATTTCTGTTTCTAGCGCGCTAACTTCTTTTTTGAGTGCCGCTAATTTATTTTTCTTGTCGGTTAAACTTCCACTTTTTTCGCTTCCGTTACATGCTATAAAAGCTGCTAAAACGCTGACAAGTGAGATTTTAATAATTGCTTGCATGGTATATGTATTTACTTATTATTTGAATTATAATTTTCCTGTTGCTTTTAAATAATCAACACGCGCAATAATGGCACTGTACATGGCGCCGATATAATTGGTTTGTGCCGTTACTAAATCTGTTTGTGCGCCTGTGATTTCCATATTGGAACCAGTTCCTATTTCGTATTTCTTTTTGGTTTGCGCGTATACTGATTCAGCTAATTGCATATTCTTTTTCTGATTGTTCAGTGTACTGATAGCCGTTGCAAAATTCATTTTAGCCTGTGTTACTTCTGCGTCAATCGTGAGCCTTAGGTTTTGTAACTGATTTTCGGTTTGTTGTAAATCAATTTTTGCTTTTGAGATTCTTGCTTTTCTTGCAAAACCATCAAAAATAGGTGCGCTAATATTAAGCCCTATAAAGCTTGTGGTGAACCAATCGCCACTTTTGAAAAAAGTAAATTGATTTCTTTGGGCATTTTTAGTGTATGCACCAGACATGGCTACCGTTGGTAAATAGCTTAGCTGATACCTTTTAATATTGTATTCGTTTAATTTTTTGCCTAAGCTAACCGCTTGAAATTCTTTACGGTCGGTATACTGATAATCTTGATTACTCGCAATATCCGTTGTAATTTGATCTTCAGAAATTTTGTCTGTTAAAATGAGCGTGTCTTTTACAGGCATGCCCATTAAGGTTTTAAGACCAATGTATCCTAATTCAATAGCATTAGTGGCTTTTAATTTTTCGGTTTCTAAATTGGCTATTTGTACCGAAATTTTATCGAGGTCTAATTTCTCTACAAATCCATTTTTGTATAACTCTTTGGAGTCATGCTCTAATTTTTGAAGTCTTTCAATATTCGCATCTAACAATCCAATTTGCGTTTTACTTACCACCAGTTGATAATAGATTTTATGAATATTGGTTTTTATCATTTCTTCCGTTACTTCTGCTGATTTTTGCTGTAACGCAATGGTAGTTCTGCGCGCTTGGAGTGCCACAAATACTTGACCATCAAATAGCAGTTGCTGTAATTGTAAACTAGCATTGGCATTGTATTTGGTACCAAATCTTACGGGGATATAACTACCTGCAGTACCTCCAAAAATTTCACCTGGAAGTAAAGAAACGGGAAGTTGTAAATAATTGACACCTCCAACCGTTGCATTGATAGTAGGTAACGCAGAAGCCGTTACTTCTTTGTTGATTGCTTCCTGACTTTTTATAGTCAATAATGCATTTTTTACTTGCAGGTTGTTTTTGTAGGCATAATCGACACACTGCGATATGCTAAATTCATTTTTTGTTTGAGCAGTGCTTGTATTTGCAAACGCCATAAGCGCTAAAACAATACTGGCTGCCAACATCCTTTTCGTGTTCATTTTCATTTATTTTTTCTTTCTTGCTTATATGCTTCAATTGTTTTTAATCCAGCCTGGGTTGCCAAGCCGTGTAAAAAATTATCGGTTGTTTCACTAATTATTTGAATGGGTGTAAATTTGGTAGAAGGGAAATGTTCAAAGTCAAACATCAAAAACATATTGGCAAGTCTGTACCTAGTGATCACGTCTACATCAATATTGGCTCTATACAATCCTTCTTGTTTTCCTCTTTCAATATTTGCTTTTGTGATTTCGTAAAAGAAAGTGTTCTTGTGCGCTCTAAATTTTTCAAATCCAGAACTGTGGTATTTTTGTAAGTCATACATCACAGATGGGTTCATATGTTTGAACATTTCTTGTGCGGTATCAAGTGCTAAAAACATTTCATGGATAGCATTTTCACTGATGGCAGCGTACCTGCTAAATTCATCCTGGTGTCTTTGGATTTCAATATTAATGACCCCTTCTACTAGCGCATCTTTGTCTTTAAAGTACTGATAGATGGTTTTTTTGCTCATGCCTAGGTGGTTGGCAATTTCATCCATGCTCACGCTTCTTATGCCATATAACATAAAAAGTTCATGTGTTTTTCTGATGATTCTATCTTGCGTTTCCATTTTTTAATTGAGGGTGCAAAACTATGGAAACTTTTTATGTAACCAAAGTTTCCATTCAAAAATAAACCGTAATTTTGTTGAACGGTAGTTTGCGCGAACTATCCATTAACTTGCAACAAATTTCAGCCATGAATACTAGGTATAAGCAGCTTAGAGCCCAGGTAACGCTCAAGCGCTTGCTCCAATTTTTCTTTCAGGGTCTTATTGTTTTAGCCCCAATAGCGGTAACCTTATGGGTTGTGCTAGGCCTGTTTCAATGGGTGGATGGATTTTTACCAAATCTTATTAACACATTGTTTCCCAGCGCTTTAGATAAAAATATTGATGGGTCCCTTCGTAAAATACCCGGTTTAGGTTTTGTGGTTGTGGTATTATTGGTGCTCTTTGTGGGTTGGCTTTCCTCTTTATTTGTGGTTGAAAAGTTGGTGTCCGTTTTTGATACGGTACTTGAAAAAACGCCTGGTATTAAATTTATTTATTCCTCTGTAAAGGACTTTTTAGAAGCATTTGCCGGTAACAAAAAGAAATTTGATAAGCCTGTGCTCGTTAATGTGGATGCATC
>JAOASV010000129.1:6970-12405 GCA_030158535.1 Sediminibacterium sp. | reverse complement strand
GATAAAGCCCAATTGTACCCACCTGCAAAACCTTCATTGGTATCTCTTTGTAAGAGGGTAATTGACGGATAATTTGCGGCTAAAAATGCAATTGAATCATCTGTTGAACCATTGTCTGCGATAATCACTTTTGCATGTTCATAGGTCGTATTTAAAACAGATGGCAAAAAAGTTTCTAAATGCTTTTTCCCATTATAATTTAAAATAACGATAGCTACGGAACTCTTAGACAATGTTTACTTTTTTGGAGTATTTAATTTAGGAAGCAAAGTCATTAACATAACAACGCCACTTGCAATCACTAGTGTATAAAGTGCGGGTTGTTTTACTGGACATTCTCCCATTAAACAAGTTGAAACTAAAATATAATTCCTAAGACTCCAAGTGAAAACAATAGCGCCAATAAAAATATTGGTACGTTTTGCCCAAATGGCTGGAATTAAAAACAAAACGATAGCAATAATGGTAAAAAAGTTCAAAAACATCCCAGGTTTACCAAATCTTGTGCCCTCTGTTGCAAATCCTGAGATGGTAATTTGCTCCGAAACCACAATACTCCATGGCAAAAAAGAACAAATTAGCACAATCAAAGAGGCAATAATTCCAATAGTTTGCGTGTATTTCATGGCTTTATTCGGTAAAATTAAAGAAAAAATAGCTCCAAAAGGAGCTATTTTAAAGGGTTTTGAGGTCCCGAGCGGATTCGAACCGCTGTGGAAGCTTTTGCAGAGCTCTGCCTAGCCACTCGGCCACAGGACCAATTATTGGAATGCGAAAATAAAGCAAAGAAAGGAAAATCAAAATTCTAAATCTGAATACCCGAAATTTGTTGAAAATTAGCCCAAATGCAAAGAATTGCCGAAAGTGAACTAATCATCAATAATAGAGGTGCCGTTTATCATTTAGACCTACGCCCCGAAGAATTAGGCACCACCGTGTTAACTGTTGGAGATCCAGACAGGGTTTCTGAAGTTAGTAAGTATTTTGACAGTATAGAACACAAAAGCCAACACAGAGAGTTTATAACCCATACAGGCTTTATAGGCAACAAAAGGATTTCTGTGGTTTCTACTGGTATTGGCCCAGATAATATTGATATTGTATTAAATGAATTAGATGCGCTCGTAAATATTGACTTTGATACCAGAACCATTAAAAATACATTAACTACCCTCCAAATTATTAGACTAGGTACATCAGGCTCGTTGCAAGCAAATATTCCAGTAGATAGTTTTGTGGCTAGTACGCACGGACTTGGTATTGACAACTTACTCCATTTTTACAAACACGAAAACAATGGTGAAGAGGCTCAAATATTAACAGCATTTGAAGATCAGATTACCCTTAACAAATCATTTTCTGGTCCTTATATAACTGGTGCAAGTGTTAAATTACTTAAACATTTCGTAACAGGCTATCATCAGGGAATAACAGTAACTTGTCCCGGATTTTATGGGCCACAAGGCAGGGTGCTACGATTACCACTCATGCATACGGAGCTCATTGATCAATTAACAACTTTTAATTTCGGCCCTCATAAAATCACCAATTTTGAAATGGAAACAAGTGCTATATATGGATTGGGTAAATTACAGGGTCATCAATGTTTAAGTCTAAGTGCGATTGTGGCCAATAGAGTTTCGCAAACTTTTAGCAAAGATGGCAATGCAGCTGTAGAAAATTTGATCAAACAATCTTTAGAAATTATTTCAACACTATAACTATGTTGTTACAATTTTACAAATACCAAGGTACTGGAAACGATTTTGTTATACTAGATAACAGAGAAGGAACTATTCAATTATCAAAAGAACAAGTTGCCATATTGTGTGATCGGCATTTTGGTATTGGATCAGATGGTCTAATGCTTTTAAACAAGCATGAAACTTATGATTTTGAAATGGTTTATTATAATGCAGATGGAGCCTTAGGTACGATGTGTGGCAATGGCGGTAGGTGTTTAACCAAATTTGCTTTTGACAAAGGCATACAAGCAAATACATACAATTTTATAGCTTCAGATGGAGCGCATCAAGCAGTAATTGACAAAAATGGATGGATACATTTAAAAATGATAGACGTACACGAAGTATCTATTACACAAGAAGCAACTGTTTTAAATACAGGATCACCACACTATATTAAGCCCGTATCAGCCCTTTCAAATTATGATGTTTTTACAGAAGGTAAAAAAATACGCTATAACGAGACCTATAACAAAGTTGGCATCAATATAAATTTTGTAGAATGGAATGAGAACGAACTTTTTGTGAGAACCTACGAGCGTGGCGTGGAAAATGAAACCTTTAGTTGTGGAACAGGTGTAACAGCAGCAGCTATTGCAATGAGTGCTGACACATTAGGTCATCAAGAAACAAAAATCAGGACGCTTGGCGGTAGTCTTCTAATAAAATTTAATAAAGTAGATACACAAAACTATAACAATGTTTGGCTTTGCGGTCCTGCGTCTCTGGTGTTTGAGGGGCAAATAACATTTTAATATTTAACGGCGCTATCATGATTCAATATTTTAAAAACATAGAAGGACAAACGGTTGAAATTGACAAGCCTGATACTGGCGCTTGGGTTAACCTAGTCCCACCTTTCAAAGAAGAGGAATTTATTGAGTTAAGTGATTCGTTAGATATTCCTATCGAATTTTTAAGAGACTCTTTGGATATCGATGAAAGACCCCGCTATGAAATTGAAAACAATGTAAAATTTGTGGTTATTAAAACCCCCACAGAAAACAACTCATTTAATGATAGTGATGCATTTTATATTACCATCCCAATTTGTATCATTTTAACGCACACCCAAATTATTACTGTTAACTCATTTGATAATGGCGCTATCAATAAGTTTTTAAATTCTTTTCAAAAAAGACATCCTGACAAAAAAAACATGATGATTCTAAAAGTTTTTGAAAAAGTCGTTCAGAACTTTATGGAATTTTTGAAGGAAATCAATATCAGACGCAATCAATATGAGTCTAGCCTATATCAAAGTAATAGCAACGTCGATTTACTAAATCTAATGCGTATCCAAAAAAGCTTGGTTTATTTTGTTACGGCACTTCGCAGCAATGAAATGCTCATGATGAAATTAGAGCGTACTAATTTTTTAGGGTTAAATGAAGAGGAAAGGGAATTTTTAAATGACCTTATTGTAGATACCAGCCAGGCACTTGAAATGGCAAATATTTACACCAATATACTAACCAGTACCCTAGATGCTTTTGCAAGTATTATCAGCAATAACCTAAATAATGTAATGAAGCGTCTAACTTCTATTACCATTATTTTATCACTTCCTGTAATGGTAGCTAGTATTTATGGAATGAATGTAGATCATATTCCGGGTGCTCATAACCCCTACTCTTTTTATATTCCCATTGGACTCTCTTTAGGCATTGCTGGAATCATTAGTTGGTATTTTATGAAAAAGAAATGGTTTTAACATGTCCCACATTACAGTTCGCGTATATGGCGTTTTAATAGATCCTTTTCATGGGCTTTTGGTAAGTGACGAATTTATTAGAGGCGATTATTTTACCAAGCTACCTGGGGGTGGCCTCGAATTTGGAGAAGGTACCCGTGATTGTTTGGTAAGAGAATTTCAAGAAGAAACTGGACTTGATGTTACCGTTGGCGATCATATTTATACCACAGACTTTTACCAGCCTTCTGCATTTAGAGCCGGAGATCAAATCTTGTCTATTTACTATTATGTTCATCCCAAAAGTTTGGAACCCCTTCAGACTAGGGCTACTGCTTTTGATTTTAAACCAGATGAAATTTCGGATAAAAATGGACAGGCAGAACATACCAGATGGATTCCAATCAATGGCTTATCTGAAGATAGCATGAGTCTCCCTATCGATAAAATTGTTGTTGCTAGTCTTTTAAAAACTTTATAAAACTATTCGTTTTCGATACCCATGGCAGCACGTTTCATTTTTTGTGCAGTTTCATGCCCTAAATAAATATCAATTTGTTTTTCGATAATATAAATGAGTGGGGTTAGCACAATTGCCATGGTAAATTTATAGGCATAATTTACTATACAAATAGCAAGTACTAGTTGCCAAGTCCAACCATTACCTATTTTAAATGCGATAAACAAAACGATAAAACTATCTACTAGTTGAGAAACAACCGTAGAACCTGTGGCCCTGAGCCATACCCACTTCTCTCCCGTTAGTTTTTTGATTTTATGAAATACGGTAACATCAATAAGTTGGCTTACTAAAAAAGCCGTAATACTTCCCAGAATAATCCACATACCCTGACCAAATATGCCGCTAAAAGCGGTTTGCATATTATCAATTCCTTCTGATTGTTTGGAGCCTATCCAAAAATCGGCGGGCGCAACTTGTATAGCGCCATAAAACATGATAAATGCATAAATGATTAGCACCACGGCTGTGTAACTAATTCTTTTAACTGCTTTTGGGCCATAATATTCGTTTACAATATCTGTAACAATAAATTCAAGTGGCCATAATAGTACACCACAGGTTAAATTAAAAGCCAAACCTGATTGCCCAAAAATGTTAAAATTAGAGGGCGACATGCCAAACACTTTTTCAAGAGAAAATATTTTACCGCCAATACATTCTGCTATAAGCGCATTGGCTACAAAAAAAGCAGCAATACTTACAAATAGTTTGGTGGGTTTGTCTTTTAGAATTGAATGAATCATGCAGGCATTATGAAATGAACAAATATTTGAGCAATTAAAAAGAGTACGGTGGCTATAACTCGCCAAGCTGGCATTCCCGAATCTTGTTTTCGTATAAACAACCAAAACAAGTAAATGTTTTCGATAAAAGTGAGTATCGGTGCAACAAACCAGCCCAAAATAATAATAGCAGAACTAAAGGGCATGATCATATCATTGGATGCTGTTCCCAATTTTACCCCTCTCACAAACAAACAGATACAAAATAATATATTACAAATAAATGTAATTTTAGAATAAAAATGATATTTCTTCATGATTTGAATAATACCCTAAAAATACGTGTAAGTTGGTTACTTTGAAACCTTGAAAGGGCATTTTAAAGTAAAATTTTGTTAGGTTTGTAGCACCTGAAAATCCATATACATGAAGCAGTTGAACCTGAAATCAATAATTCCGCATTTAATAGCCATTGGTATATTTTTAATTGTTGCCGTACTATATTGTAAACCCATTTTACAAGGTAAAGTATTACAACAATCGGATGTGGTACAGTGGAAAGGAATGGCGCAAGATGCACTTAAAAGTAAAGAAGCTACAGGATCACTTCCTTATTGGACAAATGGCATGTTTGCTGGAATGCCTGCTTATCAGATAACGGGTATCATTCCATTTGCATTTTCACTCGGTAAATTAGATAAAGTAAAAGAATTATTAGAGACTAAAAAGAAAGGGTTATGATGATGTATGAA
>JAOASV010000129.1:0-6960 GCA_030158535.1 Sediminibacterium sp. | reverse complement strand
TTTCAAATGGGCTTACCCGAACCCATGGGCTATTTTTTCTTAGCATGCCTTGCATTTTACTTTTTATCGCAGGTACTTGGTGTTCATTATTTAATAGGCATTGTTGGAGCACTTGGATATGGGTTTGCAACCTATAATCCTATTATTGCAATTGTTGGTCATATCACCAAATTACACGCCATTGCCTACATGCCATTTTTTATAGGCTCTTTAATACTTGTATACGAGCGAAAATTTATTGCAGGTCTACTATTACTAGCCATAGCAAGTACTGAACTATTTGGCTGCAACCACCTTCAAATTGCATACTACACATTTATTATTGCTGGATTTATTTCGGTGTATTATTTAATTCTTTGGATTAAGGCAAAAACCTACAAATCAATTGTACAATGCTTTGCAGGAGCCGCAATTGTAATATTACTTGGTATTTTAAGTAATGCTCCAATGCTTTTTAGTACGTATAATTATGGAAAAGCATCCATTAGAGGAGGTTCTGTACTAGCAAAAGCAGATGGCACCAAAGCCACCGAAGGATTAAGTAAAGCCTATGCATTAGACTATAGTATGCTAAAACCAGAGCCGCTTGTATTATTATTCCCTAACATCTACGGTGGAGGTAGCGACCCTAACAATATTTATCCAGCTGGTTCTAAAGCTATTGAAGCGCTTCAAAGTATGCCTCAAGAAGTTGCACAACAGCTACAAGGATATATTCGTTTTTACTGGGGTGGCATTGGATATACAGCCGGCCCTCCATACATTGGATTCTTATTTGGCTTATTAGCCCTTATTGGATTTGGATTTAAAAATATCAAACACCGTTTTTGGATTGGTGGTGCTGTAATACTATCTCTATTACTTTCTTATGGCTTGTACCTCGAAAGCTTTAACGTGTTCATGTTAGACCATTTGCCTTTTTATAATAAGTTTAGGGCACCTAGTATGATTATGGTGATTCCTACTTTATTATTAGGCATGATGGCCATTTTAAGTGTACAAGAAATTGCTAACAAATTTGCAGACAATAAAGAAACGTTTTTACAAAAGATAAAACCTGCTTTATTTATTACGGCCGGTTTATTTTTAGTGGCCTTTTATTTTTATGCTACGCAAAACTTTAAAAGTACCACCGAAGCTGATTTAATTCAACAAGTGCAAAAAATTCCGAATGCCAACCAACGCGCTGCATTTGAAGCACCAGTAGCAAGTTTAGTGGATGGTTTAGCGGCTGACAGACAAGCGATGTTTTCTTCAGATTTATTTAAATCACTTGGATTAGCAGCGGTTTTATTTGTGGCTATATTTTTATACTATAAGAAGTTTTTATCGCTACAAATTTTTGTGATAGCCATAGGTTTTGTAGCACTATTTGACTTATTTAAAGTAGACTTACAATATTTTAATGAGTCTAATTTTTCAGACGCGGTAGAAGCAGAAGCTAATTTTAACCCAACTCCCTCCGATGCGGCCATTTTAAAAGACACAAGTTACTACCGTGTACTTGATTTACGCGGTGGCATTAATGGAGCGTTTAATTCTGGCGCATTAAACTCTTATTTTCATCATAGCGTTGGTGGATACCACCCTGCTAAACTGAGCATTTACCAAGACCTCATAGAAAATCAGTGGTATAATTTCCCCAATTGTATGCCTACTGCTAACATGTTAAACACCAAGTATTTTATACAAGGAGATTTGTCAAAAGATACCATTGCCAATCCGGATGCACTGGGCAATGCCTGGTTTGTTGAGCGCGTGTCATTACAACCAGACGCCGCAGCTGTAATGAAAGCCATTACAAGTTTTGATCCAGCTACACTTGCTATTGCCGAAAAACAAGACTGGAAATTAGATACAGCATATACAAAAGATAGTTTGGCAAGTATTAAGCTTGTTCGTAAACAAAACGATCTAATGGAATATGCTAGTAATGCAAGTTCAAAACAATTAGCAGTATTTAGTGAAGTCTATTACCCATATGGATGGAAAGCATTTATTGATGATAAAGAAACGCCCATCTATAAATGTAATTATGTATTACGTACCATCGAAGTACCAGCAGGTAAGCATACAATCATTTTTAGGTTTGAACCAACAGAGGTTATTTTAGCAAATAAACTAGGTCTTGTAGCTGTAAGCCTAGTATGGCTTCTAGCAATTGGATCGATTGCTTTTTATGTAAGATCCAAATCAAATAAAGCATAATGCTATCTATTGTTATTTGTAGTTATAATAGAGCGGGGTATATTACTGGCGCACTCTCTAGTTTATATGAGGGTAATGCAAGTTTGCAGGATTTTGAAGTGATTTTTGTAGACAATAATTCGTCAGATAATAGTTTGCAAATAGCCAATGAATGGAGAGCAGCCCACCCTCTTGGTAATTTTACAATTACTTCAGAAACAAGGCAGGGAGCGTCTTATGCGCGTAACACAGGCTCAAAAATAGCTAAGGGACAATGGCTATGTTTTATGGATGATGATGCGGTTGCTTTTCCTGATTTTGTCCAAAATATTTTACAGCATATTACTACCTACCCAGACCGTGTTGGTTTTGGCGGTAGAATTATTCCAAAGTACATACCTCATGAACCGGATTGGATGAGCTATTATGTATCATCGATGGTTGGCCATTTTCATTACAATGATTCTTATACAGCTTTTAAAAACGGCAAGTATCCACTAGAGTCTAACATGATTGTCAGAAAAGACATTTACGATAAAGTAGGTGGATTTAATGAGGCACTTCCGGGCGTAGTTGGTACGGTAAGAATTGGTGGAGAAGGGAAAGCCCTTTTTTATAGCATCATGGAACTTGGGTATACCATTTATTATGACCCATCTATTGTAGTGCATCATATTGTTGAAACTAAAAAGCTTACACCAACTTATTTATACAATGTGGCTAGTGGTATGGGGCGGGGCGAAAAAACCAGAACTTTAGCCATTGGGGGTTTAAGTTATGTTAAAAAGATTATCGAATATCTAGTAAAACTAGCTGCTGCTATTGTACTCGGTATTGGCTATACATTTAAAGGCAAACCTCAACAATTTTGGCCCATTGTAAAGTTTAGAATTGATACACTCAAAGGACTCATTGGACTTTAAAAGCTACAATACTTTGTAAAGCTTTTTTACATTTAAAAGTATAGCAGGCATCCATCCGGTTAATCGTAGGCAATTACCTAAAAATAAAAGAGCATTTTTCTTTTGCTTGATTGGATTTGCAACAACACAAATAATGGATCCCCACATGTAATTGAGGTAATGGAATACGCACCAACCAAGTCCAAAAACTTTCCGGACTAATAAATGGTTGGATACCATAAGCTGCAAACCTTTTTTATCAAAAACATGGTTGTAATCATTAACCTCACTCCCACTTGCATTTGAAATATTAACGCCTTCTAAATGTACCACCCTTAAATTACCATATAATTCAAGTGAACCTATTTTACCAAGCCTGAAGCACCACTCTACTTCTTCGCCATATAAAAAAAACGATTCATCCAGCATACCTGCTTTATCAATAGCTTCTTTTTTTACCATTAAAAACGCGCCAGAAATCCAACCTACTTTTTGTGTTCCCTGTGCTTTATCCAAACTAGGTTTAGTTACCCTAGCACTAGAACCAATGTTTTTAAGGATGGATCCCCAAATAGGAATTTTTAATAAATAATTTAATCCACCGCGCATAAAGTGAGACGCACTGTATTGTGGAAGGCCTGCTGGTGTATAGAGTTGAACCCCACATGCAACTGCTTCACTCGCTTTTAAATTATGATAACAAGTAGTTAAACTACTATCAGTAAAATAAGTATCCGGGTTTAATAGTAAAATAGTGTCACCTTTAGAAGCCTCTATGCCTTTATTGCAAGCCCTTGCAAAACCAGCATTGTAGCCCATTTCGAGCCATTTGATAAAAGGAAATTGCTGCTGTAAACTTTGTTGATCGCTAAGGCTAGAAGCATTATTAACTACAATCCATTCTATATTATCTGACCCGTACAACTGTTTGACAGAATCAAAAAGTTTTGTTAGCCAGGGTGTAGAATGATAATTTACAATTACAACAGAAAGCATGCTTTTTAATTTTTGGGTTTGAACAAATAATTAAAAAACATAAGAGATTTGGAAATAGCCCCCATTTTTAAAATAAATAATGGAAAATATTTTTGCAAACCAAGCATATGAAGTATCACAGGTAAAATGGTGTTTTCAGAAACACCTGTGATAGTGATATCTTTAACTGAACGTAATTTATAGTTACGTAGTAAGCGCCAATAATAATCATAAATGAAAATATCCTTGAATGCTTTGTTTCCTATTTTAGTGGCAAACCAGATGTTTTCTTTAATAATTACGTCTTCGTTATTACGGCAAAAAACAGTTGTTTGATCTTCATGTAATCCAATGCTTACGAGATGCGCATCGAGGTATTTATAGGCATGACCAGCTTCTAGTAATTGAACATAATAATCTACATCTACAAGCCAAATGTATGCCTCGTCGTACCGAACAGTTACTTTATTACGTAACATGGTATTACTAGGTGGCCCAATAACGTTTGCCCTTACTAAATGATTGGGATGCTTTTGCATATCCTGTAGTAAAGATGGAATGGCTTGTAATTCTAATATTTGTCCATCTGGTTGGATAGCGGTATTTCTACAAAAAACAAAATCAACATTTGAATGATCCCTAAATGTTTGCAAATAGGTTTCGATCGCATTATTGGTTTCAAACCAATCATCTTGGTGCATTAGCATGTAAAACTCACCACTTGCTTTATTAAGTGCGTTGTTCCAATTTATAGGGCTTTTTAATGCTGGTTGGTTGTGATAATATTTAATGGAGATGCTAGAATTGTAAGATTCTATTGCTAATTTTATATCTTGGTTGGGAGAATCATCAGAAATGACAATCTCAACTCGCTTGTACGTTTGCTTGAGCACCGATTCGATGCAACGAACAACGTATTCAGGCTTTTTATAAGCAGGAATACATATAGATACAAGTGGTTGATTCATTAATGGAACGTAATTATGGGCTTGATTACAAATATACTGCAAGGCATTAGAAAAAACCTCAATTGGACTGAGGCCAAAACCAGGTTTGCGCCTATTCCATGGGTTACATCGAAAATTATCAAACACGAAGATGATTCCACACTTAAATTAAGAAAACTAGGTTCTGTATCCGTTTTATACAAAAGACCTTACGAACTCCTCAAAACGTATAATGAAATATTTGTATACGAAATATACCGCTTTGAATCTGTAAGCCAAAAACCTATCATCATTGATTGTGGTGCTAATATTGGTATTAGTAGTTTATACTTTAATACAATTTACCCAAATGCAACACTCATTGCTTTTGAACCAGATGAAAGTTTAGCAGATATCTATCAACAAAATATGGTTCAAAATGGTGTCACTAATTTTACTTTACACAAAGCAGCTGTTTGGACAGAAAACGGAACTATTTCATTTAATAATATGGGGTCAGAAGCAAGTAGTATTGATGTTTCTGGAAACAGTAGTTCTACAGTACCAACCATTAAACTCGCTTCTATTTTAGCAGAGCATAGTTCTATTGATTTATTAAAAATTGATATTGAAGGTGCCGAGTATGCAGTGATACAAGATATTGCCAATGAGCTTAACCGGGTTCAAAATATGTTTATCGAATACCATGGTTTAGCGAGCGAAACCTACAAACTAGATACCATCTTACGCATTGTTTCTGAAGCCGGGTTTAAATGCTACATTAAAATGGCTGCCGACAATTTAGATATGCCTTTTTACCAAAAACAAACTGGCACTATCTACGATGTTCAACTTAATATATTTTGTTACAGGTAAATTAAACCAATATGACAAACCCACACATCAGTGTAGTTATTCCTTGTTATAATGATGGTAAATATTTACCTGAAACGATTGCTAGATTAAAGCAGCAAACCTTTACTAATTTTGAAATCATTATAGTAAATGATGGCTCTACAGACGAAGCCACCATTGCCTATTTAAATACTTTAGAAACCGATCCTCAAATTCAGGTGATTCATCAGGCCAATGCGCGTATGTCGGCGGCAAGAAACACAGGCGCTAAACATGCCAAAGGCGAGTATATTGCTGCACTAGATGCCGATGATTATTTTGATAACACCTTTTTTGCAAAAGCATTAGCTGTTTTTGAAAATGAGCCACAAACCGCTGTGGTAACAAGTTATATCCGTTTTTTTGGAAACAAAACTGGAAGTTCTAAACCAAGAGGTGGATCGGCAGCTAACTTTTTATTTTCCAATCAATGCCCTGCCTGCGCAATGGTTAAAAAAACGGTTTGGGATGAAGTTGGCGGATACGATGAAGCCATGAAAATGGGTTACGAAGATTGGGAATTTTATATTCGAATTGCGCAAAAAAACTGGAATGTGCATGTAATCCCTGAGCATTTATTGTATTACAGACAAACTAATAAATCTACCCTCGCCAACGATACCATTCCTAACAGAGCAGCACTGATTGGTTACATTGTAGACAAACACAAAGATTGGTACCTCGCCAATTTAAAAACGCTGATAGATCAAAAAGAAGTGATTTACACCGAAAACAGGGTGTCTTTTCAATACATCTGGAAGTTTATAAAAAATAGAATTACAAAAAACTATAAGTAGTTTTTAAAGTAAGGATAAAAACTGCGCCATCCCCTCTTTTTTAGCTGCATCTAGTGTATAGCTAATGTTTTTTGTAAAATAAGTATGCAAATCATAGCTGTTATTATCAGCAGAAAGCTGTTCAATTACCGTATCAATATTTGCTAGACCAAGTGCGTTGGCTTCATTAAACAAAGCAATAAAACCAGCATCCAATTGCTTATTAGACACCCAAGTAGCAAATACAAATGGCTTACCAGTATAACCAATCCATGCTTCTGCTAAATCATACCTGAAAGG
>JAOASV010000128.1 GCA_030158535.1 Sediminibacterium sp. | reverse complement strand
TATACGCCACTTTTTTTGGATCTATATCCGGTGTCAATGGTCCAGTTGCTGATCACGTAGATGGCGGAACCAGTCGCTTTGATAAAAACGGCACCATCTATCAATCTGTATGCTCTTGTTTAGGCTCTAATCCAGCCCCAGGCACAGCTTTAAGGGGTACTGCTGGTGTTTGGTCTCCCAATAATTTATCTGCTGATCCTAGCTCTGCTAAGTGTAATTTACTTGCCATCAAATTGGCATTTAATTTAGCGGGTGTGGGCGCTGGACTAAAAGCATCTATTAAAGGAAGCGTTAGAGATACCTCTGGTTGCGTTCCCATGACCGTAGATTTTACCGACACACTTGCGCAGGGTAAATCTTATGTTTGGAATTTTGGTGATGGTTCAGCGCCTGTAACTTCTAGCACGGCAACCATTTCTCACAATTTTACAAAAGTGGGTATGTTTAGAGTTTCATTGGTGGCCATCGATTCAAGTACTTGTAATATTGCAGACACCACATACATTAATATGCATGTTAGAAACGATGATGCGAGTGTATCATTTGTTTCTTCTAAAGTGCCGCCATGTGATCAGTTGGTTTTTGAATTTGACAATACAAGCACTGGGCCTGCTTCAAAGCCCTTCTCCAATAAAAGTTTTACTTGGGATTTTGGCGACGGAACAAAACTCGCTGCAGGAGCAGGTATTGTAAGACATACCTATGCAGTAGGTGGCGCTTACAATGTAAAGCTCACTTTAAGTGACACCAATTACTGTAACAGCCCGGATAGCTTAATCAAACAAATTAGTTTGTCACCAAACGTCATTGCTAATTTTACATTACCACCAGCTGCGTGTGCACCGTTTAATGCAAGTTTTAGAAACACGTCAACTGCGGGGCAGCAATTTTTCTGGGATTTTGGTGATGGAGCTACCTCTACACAAACAAATCCATCGCATGTGTATGCAAGGCCAGGGACTTATCCAGTGCAATTAATTGCTGTAGATCCTAATACTTGTAATAAGCGGGATACGATCGTAAAAAATTTGGTTGTGGTAAATAAACCTACTGCATCATATACGTATTCACCCAATCCTACAAGGCCTAATACGCCCATACAACTGGTAAATACAAGTGCTGGGGCTGTTACGTATAAATGGATTTTTGGTGACGGTAATTCGCTTGTAACATCTAGGCGTGATACCATCATTGCGTATCAATATCAAAAAACAGCAACGTATAATGTGTGCCTCGTTGCAACAAATGCAACTGGATGTTCAGATACCACTTGTACACCCATAGATGCAACCGTTGAAGTTGGCTATAGTGTTCCAAATGCTTTTACACCTAACGGCGATGGTGTTAATGACCGCGTGTTTGTTAGAGGGTTTGGTATTTCAAAAGTGAGTTTTCAAATATTTAATAGATGGGGTGAACTCGTTTTTGCAACCTCAGATATGAACACCGGTTGGGATGGTTATTACAAAGGAAAATTACAGGCACAAGATGTTTATCATTACAGTGCTGTTGTTGAGTTTTATACTGGCGAAAAATTAGCTAAAAAAGGAGACATCACTTTACTCAGGTAGCCCATGAAATCAAAAATGCACTTCATATTATTGCTTGTTTTGGTTGCAGCCATGCTGCAGTCAAATGCGCAGGACTTGCATTTTAGTCAATACTTTAATGCGCCTATTTTAGTAAACCCAGCCAACACAGGGTTTAATCCAGATAACGATTATCGTATCGGCGCAAACTACCGCAATCAGTGGGGTGCAGTGGGTACGCCCTTTAAATCAATGTCAGTGTGGGGCGATGCGCAACTTTTTACCGGTAAGTTTGAAAACGGATGGATGGGTGTGGGAGGGGCTATATACAGAGACGCTGCAGGAGCTGGTAATTTAATTAATACAAGTGCCTACGCGTCTGTGGCGTATCATCAAATGCTAGGATATAGTAGTTTGTTAAGTGTTGGGTTTACAGGTGGTTTTATTAGTAAGCGAATTGACATTGCTAAATTGTCATTTGACAATCAGTGGAATGGTCAGTTTTTTGACGTTACGATCCCATCTAACGAACCATTTGCATTTAGTCAAACGGCATACGCCGATTTGCAAGCAGGTATTAATTACGCATATTTCGCTTCTGAAAATTTTTATCTAAATGCAGGCTTAAGTGCACAGCATATTAATAGACCCAGAGAAAGTTTTTTTGATCCACTTGTATCAAATGCAAGTTTAGATATGCGCTATACAGCATTTTTAAATGCGAGTGTAAAAATTGGAGAATCCTGGATTGTAAATCCAAATGTTTACGTAAGTAAAATGAATACAGCATCAGAAATTGTGCTGGGCGTTAATGCCAACCGTGATTTAAGTGGTGATGGATCTAAGCAAATGATTTTGGGGCTTTACATGCGAAATGGTGACGCTGTTATTCCAGTTTTTGGTTTCCAATTAAACGACACCCGATTTACCTTTAATTACGATGCTACTGTTTCAACCCTAAAAGCAGCCAATAATACAAGGGGTGCTTATGAATTATCTATCATTAAAACAGGGGTTGTTTCTTCGGCCCTTGCTAGGGGTGTAAGATGTCCTTCTGTGAAATTCTAATTCTTTTCTTATTTTTAGTGCATTATTGACAAGCACATATCTTTTCACCTATGAAATATCTACCGCTTAACAAGCAAATTTTTATTGATAACCGCAAGCGGTTTATGAAGGAAATGAAACCTAACAGC
>JAOASV010000127.1:8315-12557 GCA_030158535.1 Sediminibacterium sp. | reverse complement strand
AGTTTATGTAGAAAAAGAAAGGTCGCATGAACTTATTCTTCAATTGCAATCGGATATAAAAAACAACATCAAACTTATTGATTCTGTTGTTTTGCGTGATAAAGCAATGCTAAAAGAATTTGATACTGCTGTCGTTTATTTGATGGCAAACAAGCAAATTTCTCTAGATAGCTTATATCAAAATTTGCCGCCAAGCGTGTTTCGTTTTTTAAGTAAAAACGACACCTATGATCAAATGAAAAGCTCTGCATCACTACGTTACATTAAAGATTCTGTTTTATTGGATAAGATTTTACAGTACGCAAGTGATTGTGAAGCTGCAGAAGCAAGGAGTAGTTCTATGGAAACCGAATTTGTTTTAGGAGAATATTCAAAAGAACTGTATAAATGGATGCCGCAGTCTGTAGCAATGGAGAAAATAATTATCGAAAGATCTGGAATCAATACGGTTGTTAATAGAGAAAATACATCTCAACTATTAGTTGATTCAGCCCAGGTTGTTTTTTTGAAAAGTGCACAAAAACCAAAGCAAATTATTTATTGCAGTGCCGCAAAATCAGATGACATCAAATCTGATGTATTACCCAAAATTAATAGGAGAATAGGCCTCCTGATAAATACTGTAAGGTTTATGGGGGTTGCTAAACAGAGTGGGTTAGCGCTGCTTGAATATATAGAACAAAAAGAAGAAAAGCATTAATATGGAAGTACATCACCACTCGCACCATCCCAAAAAGTGGAAGGAATATATCACCGAGTTTTTAATGTTGTTTTTAGCAGTTACGCTAGGGTTTTTAGCTGAAAATTTAAGAGAAGAGCAAATTATTGCGCATCAAACAGAAAGTGTAATTGCGCAACTTCGTTTAGAGCTTATGCAAGACACAGCGCAGCTTACTAGTATAAAAAATGCGCGCTCAAAATCTGAGTCAGCTGTAGGATTCATTTCTTATTTTATAAAAACCAACCAGTTAGAGAAAAATAAAGAAACCTTTTATTTATTGCACAACTATGTATGTTACAGGACAGGTATGTTTGAATCAGGTTGTATAGCACTCGAACAGTTAAAGTTTACAGGACTCTTAAAAAATATCAAAAATGAGTCGTTAAGGCGCGCTATTGAACTTTATAATATAAGCCTTAAGAATATTGAAAATAGAATGCTTCGTGAAAATAATTTCATGGATAAATATGTAGATGAATTAAAAACAGTACCCTTTGATATCACTAAAAATTTTGGTGAGAACCTTGAGTATCTAAATACTGAAAAAGGAAGAACAGTTTCTGAAGTAGATTTATTTTGTAATAATTCCTCTATACATGTGAGACTTTTGCCAACGTTTATCCCGGATCAGTTAGAGCTTAAATCTTTTAACAAACAAGAATATTTGAATACTCTTTTCAAACTCAACGGCATTAGAAACTCAACTCAAGATCGTCAAAGTGATTTAGCTTATACAAGGGCTGTTGATTTAATTAAAAATATCGAAGCCGAATATCCAAATACATTAAAGACCCAACATTAATATGGAAGTACATCACCACTCGCACCATCCCAAAAAGTGGAAGGAATATATCACCGAGTTTTTAATGTTATTTACAGCGGTTACGCTAGGTTTTTTAGCAGAAAATTTGAGAGAAGAGCAAATTATTGCGCATCAAACAGAAAGCGTAATGGCGCAGTTGTACCATGAGTTGCAAAAAGATACGGCTAGTTTGCATAGAATTGATGTGATGCACAACAAACAAGATACAGCTACGATTGTATTAGAGAACTATATTTTAAATACAAATTTAGAAGACAACAAAGTCAACTTTTTTTATTTACATAACTTTTTATCTACTAGGGAAGGCGTATTTGAAACAAGTTGTATTGCACTTGATCAATTAAAGTTTGCCGGCATCTTAAAAAATGTAAAAGACAGTAAGTTGCGCGATTGTATTGAAAAATATGATTTGATGCTTTTACAAATTAAGGCCCGCACAGAAAGAGAAGAAGATTTCATGAACCGTTATATGGATGATATCCGAATTGCACCTTTCGACTATCACTACCGTACAACTAGGGATAGTTTAGATTCCTTCGTTAACGTTAAAGGCAGCATGATGACTTCCGCATTCATACAGTACCGTAATAAAACATGGGATTTTAAATTGAACAAGGCTTTTATACCCGATAACCTTACATTAAAAGTTTTTGATAGATCTATCTATTTAAACAGGATGTTACAGCTCAATGGAATTCGCATGTCAACCAACGTGAACCAATCTGTTGTATTATTTAAAGTAGGCACCGAATTATTACAAAACATTGAGCGGGTATATCCTCATATCAATGAGGCGCATTAAATTATTCTAGTACTAGTTGTCATATTTTCAATTAAAACAAGCCCTGGCTTCTTCCCTTTTTCAATGGTTCCAAGGGTGTCTTCCATTTGAAGGGCAAGCGCACCATTACTGGTAATCCAGGTGAGCATTTCCGCTAAAGGTATTTCAGGATTATGCGCTTGAATCTTTTTTAATTCTTCGAGCATATTTAATGACCAGTTGCTTGCGTAACTATCAGTTCCTACTATAATATTAGCATGTTGCTCACGAAGTAGTTGAACTGGTGGCATGGTGTTTTCGATATACTCGTTTGCACTAGGGCATAAGCACCAATAGGCATCTGTGTTAGTTGCTTGCACGGCACTAATATCTGATACCGATGTAAAACTATTGTGTACCCAAATTGTTTTTGCAGCAGTTTCTAAATAAGGAAGCACTGATTGTAAGCTCGTCGTTTTCGTGGGCGTAAAAAAATCTAAATCAACACCCACTCTTGCATACATATCCACAAAAGCACCTATTTTATTTTCAAAAAAATCATTCTCTGCTTTTGTTTCTTGGTTGTGTATACTAACGGTATGTGAACCATAAGCAGATGCTAGTAATTGAAGTAATGGAGCAGGTACCGAGTAAGGTGCATGTGGCACCACAACAGCCCTTAATCCATTATTAATATATTTATGTTGTAGTGATAAACCAGCTTCCATTTTTTGAGCAGCTAGTAAAGGGTCTAATCCATAAATTTCAATAAAATTATAGTACGCTAATTTGCCTTTGGTTTTTGCCGCAATGGTATCTGCTGTGTTACAAATATCACCCACTGCAACAATGCCGTTTTCAAACATTTCAGTTTCTGCGGCTTCTATGGCAGCATTAATAATTTCTTGAGCAGCCGCACGTTTAGGTACAATTTGTTTGACAAATTCTGAAAGACCCGTTTGTGTTGGAATAGCGCCTTTTAAATGTGATAATTCTAGGTGGCAATGTGCGTTAATAAAACCTGGCGATAAAATGCCATTCAACTGCTGACAATCATCTCCTGCTTCCGATGCAGGGATTACATCCACGATGGTTCCATCTTGTGTAGTAACAACAACCGTGTTACCACCTTCTATCATTGTGTGTCCTGTAAAAAGAGATTGTGGTTTAAATTTGTGGTACATAGTTACAAGGGTAAATTATTAAATACCACCAATTGAAATTGGGTGCGACTTTTATTTTGTTGAATTTGTTGCATCAGTCCAAGCTCTAATTTAATAGCAGGACTTGCTTGATAACCTATTGCACCATACACTCTATTTCTATCAAATAATGTAGACGCGGTATGCATAAATATTTCATTATAGATGCTGGCATACCAAGTTTTTGCAATCATTTCTTTTTTACTAATAGGTATATTTAAACCCAAAAAATAACGCAACCTAATTTTAAAATTATCTGGTATAAAACGCTCTTCTAACCTGTAGCGGTGCTGAACATAAACCCTGCCAATATTTTGTTTAGAAATAAATTGTTGGTAGGTGCGCCACTCAATTTGCCTCGTTTTAATGTTGGTTACAGCGTTATACGGTTCCGATTGAATGTACCCCACGCCTAATAGTAGATTGTTGTTACCCGGCGTTAAATTTTTTCCAATACCCGTTCTGATCAATAATTGTTCTAGATCACCAAAGGCATTGTAATTTCTGTGCTGAATTTCATTGGTCCAAAGCCAATCTTTTTTAAAAGACTGATTGCCAAAATAAATGAGCCAGTTGCCTGTAGGCGATGTTTGAGCATACCCAGCAATTTGCAGTAGTGCAACGAGCACAACCAAACACGCAACTTTCTTCATAGAAGATAAAATTACAACATTTAGTGTGGAAGGGCTATTTGGGTGCAGGTAGAAATTAAAAGAATTGAACAAGTAAAATAATC
>JAOASV010000127.1:0-8305 GCA_030158535.1 Sediminibacterium sp. | reverse complement strand
AGAGCTTCATCCGTATCTTATAATAATTTAAATGAAATATAAGTAATAATTATTACATAAGTTATTGATAATCAATATCTATTTTGATGAATAATTTAATTATTCAAATTTATCATTGAAAATCAATTACTTATAAAGGTGCGCGTAAAAATAAACCCCAAAATACTTGGTAAATCCCTTCTGCTGCCTCACCTTTGCCGTCCATTTAAAACCAGCGGGATAGCGCTGGGTTCATTAAAACCAAATATTATGAGTAAACTTCATTTCACCACCAAGCATGCAAACGCGGCTACCGTACAGCACAACTGGTATGTGGTTGACGGTACTAATCAAACCGTAGGACGTATTGCATCAAAAATCGCGGCTGTTCTTCGTGGTAAGAACAAAGCGTATTACACTCCACACGTAGACTGTGGCGATTATGTTATTGTGATTAACTGCGAAAAAGTTGTTTTCACAGGAAACAAATTTCATGACAAACAATACATCAACTTCTCTGGCTACCCAGGTGGTAAAAAAGAAGAAGCTGCAGAAGATTTAATCAAGCGTCGTCCAGAAGTAATTATGGAAAGAGCGGTAAAAGGTATGTTACCTAAAAACCGTTTAGGTCGCAAGATGATCAAAAAGTTATTTGTTTATGCAGGTGCTGCTCATCAACATAGCGCACAGCAACCAAAAGAACTTACATTCTAAACCAATTACAAAACATTAATTCCAACATAAATGGAAAAACAAAAAAACGCAGTTGGTCGCCGTAAAGAAGCTGTAACCCGTGTATTTATTAGCAAGGGTGAAGGTAAGATCACTGTAAACGACAAAGACTATAAAGCTTATTTCCCACTTGTTTACTTGCAAAATCAAGTAGAAGCGCCTTTAAAAACTGCAGAAGTGGAAGGTAAATTTGACATCGTAATTAACGCACAAGGTGGTGGCCTTAAAGGTCAAGCCGAAGCTGCAAAGCTTGGTATCGCTCGTGCTTTATTAGAGATGAATCCTGAATTCCGCCCTACTTTAAAAGCAGCTGGTCAATTGAAGCGTGATCCACGTAGTGTTGAACGTAAGAAATTCGGTCACAAGAAAGCACGTAGAAGCTATCAGTTCAGCAAACGTTAATCAAACTTATACTCTAACAAATTATACAATCATACAATGGAAAATAATACTTCATTACAGCAACAACTTTTGGAGGCCGGCGTACACTTTGGTCACCTCAAAAAGAAGTGGAATCCTAAGATGTTACCTTACATCTTTGCTGAGAAGAAAGGTATTCACATTATTGACCTCAATAAAACAGTAGATCACTTACAAGAAGCTGCTGCCGCTGTTAAGCAAATTGCAAAGAGTGGTAAGAAGATCATGTTTGTTGCTACTAAAAAGCAGGCAAAAGAAATCGTGAGCGAATGTGCGAAGCGTGTAAACATGCCTTATGCAACTGAGCGTTGGTTAGGTGGTATGCTTACCAACTTCAACACAGTTCGTAAGAGCGTTAAAAAGATGCAAAGCATTGAAAAAATGTTAGCTGACGGAAGCGCAGAAAGCTTAACTAAAAAAGAGCGTCTTACTTTAAGTCGTGATAAAGAAAAAATGGAAAAAGTATTAGGTGGTATCGCGCAATTAGGCCGTTTACCAGCTGCACTTTTCTTAGTAGATATTGGTGTAGAACATATTGCACTTGCAGAAGCAAAACGTTTAGGCATTACCACTTTTGGTATGGTTGATACCAACTGTGATCCTAATAAAGTTGACTTTGCAGTACCTGCAAATGATGATGCAACAAAATCTATTGCAATCATTACCAACTACATCGTTGCTGCAATTGCAGAAGGTTTAGCAGAGCGTCAAGCATCTAAAGATGACGACGAGTCTGATGATTCAAACAACGAAAACGAAGCAAAAGCTCGTAGACTAGAAGCAGAAGCGCAAGCTGAAGCTGGTCGCGGCGGTCGCAGAGCACCTGCAAGCGCAGATGGTGCTGCTCCTAAGCGTCGTACCACAACAGGAACACGTCGTCCTGCTGCTGGAAAATAAATTACAACTCAATTGGGCCATCACTTCAATACCTTTTGGTAATGACTTATGGCCCAATTTTTATAAAGCCTAAAAATTAATTATTATGAGTACTGTAAACATTACAGCCCAAGATATTAACAAGCTCCGTCAGGCAACTGGTGCGGGTATGATGGATTGCCGTAAAGCATTAACAGAATCTGCTGGTGATTTTGAAGCGGCTATTGATTGGTTAAGAAAGCAAGGACAAAAAGTTGCTGCAAAACGTAGCGACCGTGAAGCAAAAGAAGGTGTAATTATTGCACAAACTTCTGCCGATAAAAAAGTTGGATTTGTAGTATGTATTTCTTGTGAAACAGATTTCGTTTCTAAGAATGCTGAGTTCGTTGCTTTCGCGCAAAGCATTGCTGATGCTGCTGTTGCAAACGATGTAAAATCTGCTGAAGAATTAAATGAAGTAGTGATCAACGGCGCTAAAGTGTCTGATATGATCAACGATAAATTAGCTTCTATCGGTGAAAAAATTGGTGTTGCTAAATTCGAAAGAGTAGAAGCTGCTTATGTAGCATCTTATATCCACGGTGCAAACCGTATGGGTGTATTAGTAGGATTAAATAAAGAAGCAGCAGAAGCTGGTAGAGACGTAGCAATGCAAATTGCAGCGATGAATCCACTTGCTGTTGATGCAAATTCTATTCCTGCTGATGTTATTGAAAGAGAGCGTGCTATCATCATCGATACCATGAAAGAAGATCCTAAGATGGCTGGCAAACCAGACGAAATGGTAGCTAAAATTGCAGAAGGTAAAATCAATGCTTTCTTCAAAGAAAATACCCTTTTAGCGCAAGCTTTTGTGAAAGACGGCGGAATCAGCGTTGAAGCTTACTTAAAATCTGCTGGCGACGTTGTTGTTACAGAGTTTAAGCGTGTAGCTTTAGGTTAAATTGTAGTTTCAAACTGCTTATATAAAGAGGCCCTCACGGGCCTCTTTTTTTTTGGCTCGGTTTTCTTTGGCACTTGGCTAAAAATTGAGGTTATTTGCATATATAAATGACCCATTATGCTTCCTAAGTACAAAAGAATCTTACTTAAATTATCAGGCGAAGCCTTATTAGGTGAACAAAAAAACGGCGATCCGTTCAATCCAAAAATTATTGAGCAGTACGCGCAGGATATTAAAAAAGTAGTTGATTTAGGCGTTCAAGTTGCCATTGTTATTGGCGGTGGCAATATTTACAGGGGCATGAATGAAGCCGATAGCGGCATTGAGCGCGCACACGGTGATTATATGGGCATGCTCGCAACGGTTATAAACGCCATGGCGATGCAAGCGATGTTAGAAAAAATTGGTGTCTACACCCGCTTACAAAGTGCAATTAATATGGAGCAGGTGGCAGAACCGTATATCCGCCGCAAAGCATTAAGACATTTAGAAAAAGGCCGCGTTGTCATATTTGGTGCTGGTACAGGTAATCCTTATTTCACTACCGATACTGCAGGTTCTTTACGTGCCATTGAAATGAAGGCCGATGTGATTTTAAAAGGCACACGCGTAGATGGTGTGTACAGCGCCGATCCTGAAAAAGATCCTACGGCTACTAAATTTGAAACCATTGGTTTTCAGGAATGCATTTCTAAAAATTTAAAAGTTATGGACATGACAGCATTTACGCTGTGCATGGAAAATAAATTACCCATCATTGTGTTTGACATGAACAAACCAGGCAACTTATTAAAAGTGGTTGAAGGGATGCAAGTAGGGACACTGGTTGGTTAATCAAATAAAAACTGGACACATGAAAAAATGGCTCCTTGTAATATTTATTGTTGCTGCTTCACAAGTAAATGCGCAACAAAAATTAAGTTTATCTGACGCCATTGCAATCGCGCTAAAAAATAGTTACGATATTGAACTGGTTAGAAACCAACTAGCCATAAGTAATATTAACAACAACCCAGGTGTTGCAGGAGCCTTGCCAACACTGAATCTTACGGCTTCTGATAACGAACAAATTATTTCAATCAATCAAAAATTTCCGGACGCTAACCGTAACACGCAGCGTAACAATGTAGGATCTAACATTTTACAAATGGGTGTTACTGGAAGTATGTTACTTTATAATGGCAACCGTGTTGTAGCTACTCAAAAAAGATTGGCGCAATTAGAACTACTTAATAAAAACGTACTCAATGCGCAACTTCAAAATACAATGGCACTTGTTAGTGTACGTTATTATGAAATTGTCCGTCAACAAGAGCTGCTAAAAACCATTCAAAAATCAATCGACGTTTTTCAAAAAAGATTGGATTTGTTAGAAGCGCGCAAAGAAGCAGGCCTTGCGAATAATGCAGATATTTATCAAGCCAAGCTGGATTTAAATCAACAAAAACAAGCCCTCCAAACACAGCATTTAATTATCAAGCAAAGTAAAGCAGACTTGTTACAGTCCATGATTCAGGCGCCGGATTCTGTTATTGTGATTGATGATATAATTGCGATTGATAAAAATTTGTCTTTAGAAAATATCAAAGGTGCCCTGCCTTCTAATCCAGATTATTTAGCAGCAGCTACTCAAATCACCATCAATCAACTCATCGAAAAAGAAACGGCAGCGCTTCGTATGCCATCTTTAAGAGCAACCACTGGTTTTAATTTGAATAGCAATAAAAGCGCAGCAGGATTTATCTTACTCAACCAAAGTTATGGTCCATTTTTTGGTGTAAACCTAAGTGTGCCGCTCTATAATGGTTCAGTATTTAAGCGTCAGGGTCAAGTAGCGGCTATCAATACGAGAAGTGCAAAACTTCAACAAGAAAATCTAGCGCTTACCTTAGAAACAAATGCTGTCAAAACATTTAACGCCTACACCAACGCACTTGCACAACTGCAAACAGAAACGGATAACTATGCGCTTTCTAGTCAGTTACTAGATTTGGTGATGCAAAAATTTGAACTCGCACAAGCAACTATTATTGATGTACGTCAGGCGCAACAAAGTTTTGAAAATGCGGGTTACCGTTTAGTGAACCTTCAGTACACTGCAAAAATTGCAGAAATAGAACTGAATAGACTTGTAAGCAAATTGGCTTTATAATTTTATACATCCTGTATGCATGTTACCTCCAAATTACCGAGTACCGGCATTAGCATTTTTACGGTGATGAGTGAGCTGGCTGCAAAGCATGGCGCCGTTAATTTAGGACAGGGATTTCCGGATTTTGACATGCCTCAAGACCTTGTAGAACTGGTGGCAGCTGCCATGCGCAGATATAACCAGTACACCCATTTAAATGGTTATTTACCCCTCCGAGAGGCCATTGCGGGCAAAGTAGCGGCGCTTTATGGGACGCATATTTCTCCAGATTCTGATATCATTGTTACACCAGGCGGTACGTATGCCATTTACACGGCCCTTACTACCATTTTACAAAAAGGCGATGAAGTGATTGTGTTTGAGCCTTGTTACGATAGCTATATTCCAAATATTGAAATCAATGGAGCCGTGGCGGTTACCATTCCACTTCAATTTCCAACGTATAGTATTCCATGGGATAAGGTTCGCGAAAAAATAAATGCACGTACAAAGTGCATCATGATTAATTCACCACACAATCCAACTGGAACGGTACTATCAAAAAATGATATTGAAGAGTTAAGACAAATTGTTGCGGATACGCAAATTATTATTCTAAGTGATGAAGTGTATGAGCATTTAGTGTATGATGGCGTGGAGCACCAAAGCATACTTCGTTACCCGGATTTGTTAGCGCGTAGTTTTGTATGTTTTTCTTTTGGCAAAACTTATCACGCTACGGGATGGAAATTAGGCTATTGTATTGGTGATACAGGTTTAATGGAAGCCTACCGCAAAGTGCATCAGTTTAATGCCTTTTGTGCAGACACGCCTAAGCAAGTAGCACTTGCTACTTATATGGAAAACAAAGATGCTTATTTACAACTGGGCGCTCAAATGCAAGTAAAGCGTGATTATTTCAGAAATCTTATGAAAGCCACGCCACTACAGTGTTTGCCTTCTAGTGGTAGTTATTTTGAATGCTATAGTTACGCAAATATTTCAGCTGCAGCAGATACTGATTTTGCCATGAAGCTCATTGAGGAATATGGCGTTGCTACCATACCAGTATCGGCGTTTTATAAAAATAAAACAGACAACAAAGTAATCCGTTTTTGTTTTGCAAAAAAAGAAGAAACCCTGCAGCGTGCACTAGAAAAATTAGCGTCGCTCAAATAATCATATTACCCAATTGCGTTATTGATATCTGCTATTAAATCTTCAATATCTTCTACACCCACACTTAGTCTAATTAAACTATCGGAAAGACCGTTTTTAATTCTTTCTTCTCTTGGAATAGAAGCGTGCGTCATAGAAGCCGGATGATTGATCAGTGATTCTACGCCACCTAAACTTTCGGCGAGTGCAAAAACCTTGGTACTTGAAAGTACTCTAATCGCATTTTCAACACTGTCATCTTTTAAAGTAAAGCTCATCATGCCACCAAAACCACGCATTTGTTTTTTGGCAACGCTATAACCCGGATGGTCTTCAAACCCGCACCAGTAAACGCGTTCAACCTTTGGATGCTGCTTTAAAAAGGCAGCCATAGCAGCCCCGTTTTCGCAGTGTCGCTGCATACGCAGGTGTAAGGTTTTAATACCTCTTAACACTAAAAAACAATCCATTGGGCCAGGTACGGCACCTCTACTCTTTTGAATAAAATATAATTTTTCGCGAAGCGCTGCATCGTTCATAACAAGGCAACCTTGTATCACGTCACTATGGCCACCTAAATATTTGGTAGCAGAGTGCATCACAATATCGGCACCTAAGTCTAGCGGATTTTGTAAATACGGTGAAGCAAATGTGTTGTCTACGCAAAGTAAAATGTTGTGCTTTTTTGCAATGCTTGCAACTGCAGCAATATCTGTAATATTCATGAGTGGATTGGTTGGTGTTTCAATCCACAATAATTTTGTTTTGCTAGAAACAGCTTTTTCTATTTGAGTGATATCAGTGGTATCTACATAGGTAAACACAATATTATATTTTGCAAAAATTTTAGTGAAAAGTCTATACGTACCACCATACATATCGTTTGCTGCAATCACTTCATCACCTGGTTCTAAGAGCGTAATAACAGCGTCTGTAGCAGCAACACCACTACTAAATGCGAGTCCAAATTTTCCATTTTCAATTTCTGCAAAAGCGCTCTCAAGGGCTGCCCTGGTTGGGTTTTGGCTACGTGCGTACTCATATCCTTTGTTAACACCAGGCGCTTCTTGTACATACGTAGAAGTTTGATAAATTGGTGTCATGATCGCGCCAGTAGATGGATCAGGCTCGGTTCCAGCGTGTATATATTTGGTTGCTAATTTCATGAGTGTAAATTTAAAATGCTATTTCTTTTTGTTTGTAATGGGTTCTTTAGAAAATGAAATGGGTAACATTACTTTTACTTGATCCCACATAATTATTAGACCGGCACCTAAACTAGTTTCTTCAAAATATAAAGTAAATGCATCGGTGCTATCCAAGGTTTTTGTTACGGGCACTTGCACACGTAAAAAATCTTTTTTAGTGTTGTAACTAAAATTACCCCAGCTAAAATTATCTGTATTTAAAATGAGGGTCCAATTATTTTCGTTTGGAATACCGTAAAGGGTATAGCGCCCCTTAGGCACTAATTTTCCAGCAATTTTTACGGGCACAAAAAATTCAATTTCTGTGGCTTCGTTGGCGCCTAATCGCCAAATCGTATTGTACTGTACAATGTCTCCAAATAAAGGACGTCCATTTTTTTGAGGTCTTCCATAAATAACCCTAGCAAAGGGTTCACCGCTAGCCTTTCCGCTTAATTTAAGCATGGGGAAATTAGCGGGCCAATAACTCATGTCCATTGGGGACTTATCTAAATCGGAGGGTTTTTGTTGGGCGCTCACCAAAATGCTGGTCATAAGCGCTAGGGCTAAAAAAAGGGGTCTCATAGCTCAAATTTCAACAAAGAAAACCGGTTAAAAAAATTACTTTTGCCCTCACAAATTAAATACCATGACAAAAGGCCCTGTTTCCCAGTTTATTGAGCACCATTATCGACATTTTAATGCGGCTGCATTAGTGGATGCTGCAAAAGGTTACGAAACCCATTTATTAGAAGGTGGAAAAATGCTCGTGAGTTTAGCGGGTGCTATGAGTACCGCCGAATTAGGTATTAGCCTTGCCGAAATGATTCGCCAAGACAAAATTGCCATCATTAGCTGTACAGGTGCCAACCTTGAAGA
>JAOASV010000126.1 GCA_030158535.1 Sediminibacterium sp. | reverse complement strand
GATGGTTATAAATTTTAATACATTTGCTTATGGACAATTCAATACAGGAGTTTAATGACTATCGTCAAAAAATGAATGATGTCATTTTAAGCAAAGACAACCTCGTTTTAAAACGTTTGTGGAACCTAGACACCAATACCTATGACGATGGTGCGCTGGACAAAAAAACAAAGGAAATGCTTGGCCTAGTGGCTAGTATGGTGCTTAGGTGTGACGATTGTATCAAATACCATCTTCAAAAATGTCATGAACTGGGCCTATCCACTGCCGAAGTCTATGAAATTTTTGCCGTAGCCAATATTGTTGGGGGTACGATTGTAATACCTCATACCCGCAGAGGCGCCGAATTTTGGGAAGCCCTTGTAAATGGATAAAAATTTTACCTTCTGTATTAAATTTAGTCGGACCTTTGGTATCAATTCACTCAAATAATACCAAATGTCTACCGATACTACTATAGAGGCTCCTATTTTAACCGCCAAAGACTTTGCCACCGACCAAGAAGTTAGATGGTGTCCGGGTTGTGGCGATTATTCTATTTTGGCGCAGGTTCAAAAAGTGATGCCCAATATTGGGGTTCCCAAAGAAAACATTGTTATTATTAGCGGCATTGGATGTAGTAGTCGTTTCCCTTATTACATGAATACATTTGGTATGCACTCCATTCATGGACGTGCTACTGCGATTGCTAGTGGCTTAAAAGCAACTAGGCCCGAACTTAGTGTTTGGATTGTTACTGGAGATGGTGATAGTTTAAGTATTGGTGGTAACCATACCATTCATTTGTTGCGTCGAAATTTTGACGTAAACATTATGATGTTTAACAACCAAATTTATGGTTTAACAAAAGGACAATATTCGCCAACTTCCGAAGAACATAAGATTACAAAAAGTACGCCTTACGGAAGTATCGATCATCCGTTTAACCCTGCTGCATTAGCACTTGGCGCCGATGCAAGTTTTATTGCACGCAGTATGGATCGTGACCCTAAGCATTTACAAGCCATGCTTACACGTTCACACCAGCACAGAGGCGCTTCATTTTTAGAAATTTATCAGAACTGCAACATCTTTAATGATGGCGCTTTTGAAATATTTACAGAAAAATCAACCAAGCAAGAAGAAGCTTTATTTTTAGAACAGGGCAAGCCTTTAATTTTTGGTGCCAATCAGGACAAGGGTATCAAATTTGATGGACTAAAACCTGTGGTTGTATCGCTGGGTGATGGTGTTAGTGCCGATGATTTATGGATCCACGACGAAAGAGATTTTTATAAAGCACAAGTGCTGGTACGTTTATTTGATTCGCCTACTAAACCGGACGGACATTTTCCAAGACCTTTTGGTGTTTTCTTTGAAACAGATAGAGCTTGTTACGAAGACGTAATGGCCATGCAAATTGAAGAAGTTATTGCTACAAAAGGCAAAGGCGATTTGGATAAAATGCTACGTGGCCGCGAAGTGTGGGAGATTCTATAAGATGTTATTAGAAATACACCCTAACAACCCCAATCCTAGACATATTGCTACAGTAGTAGACTGCCTTAAAAGTGGCGGTATCATTGCATATCCTACCGATACCATATACGGTTTAGGTTGTGATATTTTTCAGCCTAAAGCCATCGAAAAAATTGCACAAATAAAGGGGGTAGATCCGGCCAAAGCGCAACTTAGTTTTGTTTGTGCCGACCTTTCCGATTTAAGCAAATATGCAAAGGCGATTTCAACGCCACTGTATAGGCTTTTAAAAAATTATTTACCTGGTCCATTCACTTTTATTTTGCCAGCAAGTAAGCAGGTGCCCAAGCTTTTACAAAACAAAAAAAACACCATCGGGCTTCGTATCCCAGACAATACAATTGCAAGTGCGATTGTTGTTGCCCTCGAACATCCCATTTTATCTGCGTCTTTACCTGGTGAGATGGTTGAAGACTACACCGATCCATATGTGATTCATGAAAATTTTGAAAAGCTTGTTGACATTGTAATTGATGGCGGAATAGGCGGCATGATTCCTTCCACCATTGTTGATTGCACCACCGACGATTATACCGTTATTAGAGATGGGGCGGGGGCGTGGGAAGGATAGCAAAACTTTTTCTGTGATGTTCGCATAAGCCGTGTACTTCAATAGCCGCGCGGTGCACAGCCGTTCCGTATCCTTTATTTTTATTCCAACCATACATCGGATATGCCTTATGTAGCTTTTCTAAAAAAGCGTCTCTATGTGTTTTTGCTAAAATACTTGCTGCTGCAATAGAAGCATATTTTCCATCACCTTTTACAATGCAAGTGTGCGGAATATTTTTATAGGGCTTAAATCGGTTACCGTCTACAATCAAATATTTAGGCTTTTTTTTGAGCGCTGCAACAGCTAAGTGCATTGCTTTTATGGATGCTTGTAAAATATTGATCTCATCAATTTCTGTGTGTGATACACTTGCTACGGCCCATGCAATGGCTTCTTTTTCGATGATAGGTTTTAATACCGCTCTGTTTTTTTCTGTTAGTTTTTTACTATCATTTAAAAGTGGATGATAAAAGTTAGCGGGTAAAATAACGGCTGCTGCAAATACAGGACCCGCATAACAACCCCTGCCTGCTTCGTCAAGCCCTGCTTCTAATAGCGCTGTTTGATAGTTTAGTTCTAGCATGGTGTCTGGGTTCCACAATTTGATGCAAAATAGGTAAAAAATAAGATGCATCTAATTGCTACCTTTGTGGGTATGAATTCTGCAAATCGTTCTAACAAATTGGTAGCAACCTGGCTTTTAATAGGTGTTGTTATGACCATTATTCAATTTGTGCTTGGTGGTGTTACGCGCTTAACTGGTAGTGGACTTTCAATTACCGAATGGGAAGTGATAACGGGCGCCTTACCACCACTTTCTGAGGAGGCATGGCTTATTGAATTTGCGAAATACAAACAAACGCCTCAGTTTCAGTTACTCAATTTTGAATTTGACTTACAAAATTTTAAATACATATTTTTTTGGGAATGGTTTCACCGTTTATGGGCCCGCATCATTGGACTTGTTTTTGCGGGTGGATTTATTTGGTTTTTAGTAGCTAAGCATTTTAAAAAAGAAATGATTAAGCCACTGGTGATACTGTTTTTTTTAGGCATTATGCAAGGAGCCATTGGTTGGATTATGGTAGCGAGCGGACTAGAAGGTGACGCAGTGTATGTAAAGCCCACGCGCCTTGCCCTGCATTTTATTTTTGCATTAGGGTTACTCTCTTATACATTTTGGTTTGCACTGCAACTGAGTGTGCCCAAAACGGCCCTTCAAATTTCTGCTGGCATGCACGAGGCTGTTCAAAAAGCCAAAACACTCAATGTAGCATTACTTGCCCTGCTTGTGCTACAACTCATGTATGGTGCCCTTATGGCGGGCCACAAAGCAGCCATGGTGGCGCCTACTTGGCCAACCATCAATGGCGATTATATGCCAAGTAATTTATTTTCAGATCCTGTATTCTTATTAAACTTTATTGAAAACAAAATACTCGTGCATTTCATGCACCGCGGCATCGCTTATGTTTTACTGGCGCTAGTGATTTACTGGACGGTACAACTATACCGCATCAATGGAAGTTCATTCTTTAACCGCATTAAAATATTTCCATTGCTCCTTGTGTTATTACAAGTATTATTAGGTATTGCGAGCTTACTCTATGCGCGCAGTATTATTCCTGGTGTATGGGGTATTTTTGAATGGATGGCGCAAATACACCAGCTGGTGGGTATGAGTTTGCTACTAAGTTTGGTGGCTACTTATTACGTGATGCGGGCACAAACAAAGTAAAATAATTAGGTAATACTTTTACCGATAAATGCTGCGCGCTAGCAACTGCTTCTCCATCAATATGTAAGGGAGCTAATTTTAAATTGCTAATTTCTACACTGGGTGTTTGAAAGTATACAATGTTTTTGTGCTCCATATCCTCTACCAACTGCTGCATTTTATTGTTACCACTTAACTGTTTTAAAATAGCGTAGGGTAGTTTTACTTTGTGCATTTTTTGCACCACAATTACGTCTAGTAATCCGTCATTGAGTTTAGCCTGTGGTGCAATGGTAACATTATTACCAAATTGGTTGCTATTTGCAATACTTATTAAAAAAGCATCTGTAAAAAAACTAAACTCGGGTAGTTTTATTTCAAAACCGTAAGGTTGTGCCTTAAAAAAATGAAGCAAACTCTCTTTGGTGTAATTGAACAAGCCGCGCTTAGCTTTTCGTGCAAAATTATGCGCAACTTGTGCGTCAAAGCCAAGTCCACTCAGCATACAAGAGAATGCGTCATTGATGGTAAAAGCGTCTACGGGCATGGTGTTACCCTCAATAATTACTTGTAAAGCTCTTTTAATTTTTGTAGGAATACCCGCGGCTCTAGCGAGTCCATTGCCGGAGCCTACTGGTAGTATGCCAAATCGCAAATGCATTTCCGCAAAGGCTTGCACCACTTGGTTAACAGAGCCATCACCTCCTACAATTACAATATCCGTAAATCTATCTGCAATGACCTTTTCTTTTAGTAAAGTGTAATTACCCGTTGCATTTGTATAGTCGATCGTAAATAAAAGCCCAGCACTTGTTACCTTTTCTGTAATAAAAGCAATGAGTTTTTCTTTTGTACGCGTCCCTGAAATAGGGTTCACTAAAAATAGCAACTTGCGGTCCATGATATTTACCATTTAATAAGCGCACTAGCCCATGTAAATCCACTTCCAAATGCGGCTAAACAAACAAGGTCACCTTCTTTAATTAAATTTTTCTCATACGCTTCACAAAGTGCTATTGGAACAGATGCTGCTGTTGTGTTTCCGTACTGCATAATATTATTATACACCTGATCATCTCTAAGGCCTAATTTTTGTTGCACAAATTGCGCAATACGCAAATTGGCTTGGTGCGGTATGAGCATATTTACATCAGATGGCTGGTAGCCATTATTGTGTAAGGCTTCTAGTATCACTTCTGGAAATTTTACAATCGCTTTTTTAAACACCGATGGACCGTCCATGAATGGAAAATTTTGAGCACTATCAATCATGTTATGGCTCATAAACATTTGACCTATTTCCGCCTCATCAAAATTTGCGTATTCGCCCCAATGATTGGCGTGAGTGCCTGGGTTGTACATGGCTAATATTTCTGCGGCCGCGCCATCACTATGTAAGTGTGTGCTTAATATGCCCTGACCCGCATTTGTTGCGGGTTGCAATACAACGGCGCCAGCGCCGTCACCAAAAATCACTGAAACGTTGCGTCCTCTAGTATTAAAATCAAGTCCAAACGAATGTTTTTCACTTCCTATTACAAGAATGTTTTTATACATGCCTGTTTTTATAAATTGATCCGCTACACTTAGTGCATATACAAATCCACTACACTGATTTCTAATATCCAGTGCGCCAATTTCTTTCATGCCCATGGCTCTTTGTACCAGTACGCCACAGCCTGGAAAATAATAATCCGGAGAGAGTGTGGCAAACACAATAAAGTCAATTTCTTCAGCGGTAGTGCCGGCTCTTTCGATGGCAATTTTTGCAGCTTCCACCGCCATGGTGGTAGTGGTTTCTTCGGTGCGGTGCGCGTACCTTCTTTCTTTGATACCGGTTCTTTCCACAATCCATTCGTCACTGGTTTCCATATAGGCAGTGAGGTCTTGATTGGTCACTACATTAGAAGGCAAATATTTTCCAATCCCTGCAATTTTACTACTTAGCATGTATCACTTTTTTTAACTGTACAATTTGCTCTAAAAATAAAGCCGTTTCTTTTTCTACACTTACAATATCATTTGATTGAATCGGAGATGCGAGTACGTGATTGCCTGCTTCCGGAATCGGAATCATTCTTTTTAAATTAGTAGGTGTACCTACCGCTTCAAACATTTCTTTCATCGCCGAAACTTTTACTACAGGGTCCTGATTTTTTTCGTCCTTAAAATAATAGAGCGTTAATAGCGGACATTTAATTTTATTAAAATGACTAGGAATCATGGTGGTTTCTAATAGTTCTTGTAGTTCAACCACGGCTTCTAATCTATACTGGTGGTTCCAATATTTTTTATAGGTATCGGTTCTGTTCTTTAATACATTTTCTTTTCCGCCCATCACCATTCTAGCAATTTGTAAACCCCATGGGTTGTTGGTTAAAAATGCATTTGGATTATTGATGGCAATATTTGGAGAATATAAAACCAGGCCTGCTACGTCATCAAAATTTGATGCTAGTTCAAGTGCTACGGTTCCGCCCGTTGACGTGCCCATTAAAATGACTTTATCGCCTAGTTGTTTACCAATCGCATAGGCTTCTTTTGCAGACTCCCATAAACTGGTAGCGGTCATATTTACAAGTGCATCTGTGGTATCAATGCCGTGTTCCGATAATCTTGCGAGGTACATATTGCATCCAAACTGCTTCGCAATATTTCTATGTACAGGGTTTCCTTCTTCCTGACTGGCGCTAAAACCATGCAAATAGACAATTACATACGGTGTTTTGGCTTTGGTGCTATCGTTGGCCCAAACTATGCGGGCTTCATTGTCCGGTTTTACTTTGTGGGCAGCTTCTTTGGTCTTAATGTAGCTTTCTAATGCAGCTGGCTCCGAAGGAACCTGTATTAAGTTATTGTTATAAATGGGGGCTTCGGGCTTTGGGCCTAAAAAATAGACAATCGCAAGCAGGGCAACCAGTACGGCTGTAATTTTGAGGAAACGCTTCATAGGCAAATTTATAGCCGTAAATATCTTGTTTTAGCCTGATATTAGGGTAAACTAACCGTTAATTATTGGCTTTCAGGCCCATCCTTTGCTTTTATGGGGTTTCTAAGCTTATAATCCTTACCTTTGCAGCCTTAAAAAAGCACATGGAAATAAGAAACATCGCCATTATTGCGCACGTTGACCACGGTAAAACTACGTTGGTTGACAAAATTTTACACGCAACAAAGGTGTTCAGAGACAATCAAGAAACAGGTGAACTTATCATGGATAGCAATGAGCTAGAACGTGAGCGTGGTATCACCATCTTAAGTAAAAATGCATCCGTAACTTATAAGGGCGTAAAAATTAACGTTATTGACACTCCAGGTCACTCGGATTTTGGTGGTGAAGTAGAGCGTGTATTAAAAATGGCCGATGGCGTTTGCTTGTTGGTGGATGCTTTTGAAGGTCCGATGCCTCAAACAAGATTTGTACTACAAAAAGCTTTACAATTAAACTTAAAGCCAATTGTAATTATCAATAAAGTAGATAAGCCAAACTGCCGTCCTGACGAAGTGCATGACTCGGTATTTGAATTATTCTTTAACCTAGATGCTACTGAAGAGCAATTAGATTTCCCTACTTTTTATGGTAGTGGTAAAAATGGTTGGTTCAACGATAGCTTAACGCCTTGCGAAAATATTGATCCATTACTAGATGGTATCTTAAAGTTTGTGCCACCACCAAATGCAAAAACGGGTGCTACGCAAATGCAAATTACATCACTTGATTACTCAACTTTCCTTGGTCGTATTGCTATTGGTAAAGTAGAGCGTGGTGTAATCAAAGAAGGCCAAAACGTAGTATTGGTGCAGGCTGATGGCTCTATCAAGAAAAATAAAGTGAAAGAGTTATACGTGTTTGAAGGAATGGGTAAGCGTAAAGTAACAGAAGTTGTTTCTGGTGATTTATGTGCTGTTGTTGGACTTGAAGAGTTTAACATTGGTGATACCATTGCTGATCCTGAAACACCAGAAGCTTTACCAATTATTAGTGTAGACGAGCCTACAATGAGTATGACATTTAGTATCAACAACTCTCCATTCTTTGGTAAAGAAGGTAAGTTTGTTACTTCTCGTCACATTCGTGATCGTCTGATGAAAGAAACAGAAAAAAACTTAGCACTTCGTGTTGAAGAAACAGATAGTGCTGATAGCTTCTTAGTATACGGTCGTGGTATCTTACACTTAGGTGTACTTGTAGAAACCATGCGTAGAGAAGGATATGAATTAACAGTGGGAAATCCGCAGGTACTTGTAAAAGATATCGACGGCAAAAAACACGAGCCTTTTGAAATATTGGTAGTGGATGTACCTTCTGAATTTAGTGGTAAAGCCATTGATTTAGTTACACAGAAAAAAGGTGAAATGCTAGTGATGGAATCTAAAGGTGACATGCAGCATTTAGAGTTTGATATTCCTTCTAGAGGACTTATTGGACTTCGTTCACAAATGTTAACCCAAACTGCTGGTGAGGCTGTAATGGCGCACCGTTTTAATGAGTACAAGCCTTGGAAAGGACCTATCCCTGGTCGTAACAATGGTGTACTTATTGCTAAGTTTGGTGGAACAACTACTGCTTATTCTATCGATAAGTTACAAGATAGAGGACGTTTCTTTATCGAGCCGGGTGAAGAAGTTTACATCGGACAAATTTTGGCGGAGCACATTAAACCAGGTGATTTAAATATCAACGCTGTGGAAATGAAAAAGCTTACCAACCACCGCGCAAGTGGATCTGATGATAGCGTTCGTATTACACCAAAAACACAGTTCACCCTAGAAGAGTGTATGGAGTACATTCAACAAGATGAGTGTATCGAAGTAACACCTAAATCTGTAAGAATGCGTAAAACGCATTTAGATGAGAACGATCGTAAAAACGCATCAAGATCTCAAGGGTAAAACTAAATAGTCTTATACTAAAAAGGCCTCCGCAAGCGGAGGCCTTTTTTTATGCAAAAATTTTCGCGCAACAAATCAAGCACAGTTGATTTGCGCGCAAATATTTATTTATTAAGCGTATCCCACAACAAATCTTTCAGTGCACTTAATCCCGTGTTGGTCACTGAAGATATAAATACGTGTGGTACATTTTTAGGAAGTTCATTTGCAATGGCTTCTTTTAATTCATCATCAAGCATATCCGATTTAGAAATGGCAATGATAAAATCTTTTTGAAGCATATCGGGGTTGTACTGCTCTAATTCGTTACGTAAAATGTCAAATTCTTTTTTATGGTCATCGCTATCTGCGGGGATCATAAAAAGTAAAATGGCGTTTCGTTCAATATGCCTTAAGAACCTGTGCCCTAGGCCTTTTCCTTCGGCGGCACCTTCAATAATACCAGGCAAATCGGCAATACAAAAAGAGCGTGAATCTCTATATTCCACCATGCCAAGTTGTGGCGTTAAAGTGGTAAATGCGTAGTTGGCAATTTTAGGGGTAGCCGCTGTTATGGAAGATAGCAAAGTTGATTTTCCAGCGTTTGGAAATCCAACAAGTCCTACATCGGCAAGTACTTTTAGTTCTAAATATTTATAGCCTTCTGATCCTTCTTCTCCTGGTTGAGCGTGCTCTGGCACTTGATTGGTAGGGGTTGCAAAATTGCTATTACCCAGTCCACCTCTTCCGCCTTTTAACCAAATAATTTCTTGACTGTCATATAAAATTTCAGCTTCTACATTACCTGTTTCTTCATCTTTAGCGATGGTACCTAATGGAACTTCTAAAATGATATCTTTTCCATCATGTCCGGTACAATTATTTTTGCTTCCACCTTCACCATGTTCTGCTAATACGTTTTTAAAATAGCGCATATGCAGTAGGGTCCAAAGTTGTGCGTTACCTTTTAAAATGATATGCCCACCTCTTCCACCATCACCACCATCGGGTCCACCTTTTGCGGTGAGTTTATTGCGCATAAAGTGTCTAGCACCAGCGCCACCATGGCCGCTGCGACAAAAAATTCGGATGTAGTCAATAAAATTATTTCTTTCAGACACTATTTTCGTGCAACACGTATTTTGTTAGAGTACAAAGGTACAAGGTTATATGGTTAACCCGCCTACTAAAATGGTTACCATGTTTTCTTCTAATGCTGCTGCCGTAATTTTTTGTTTAGAACGGTGCCAGCTTTCAATACCACTAATGGCGTGCAATAAAATGAGCACTGCTGTTGGCGCATCAATAGGTTTGATTTCTTTGTTTTTAATACCAGTTTCAATGATTGCAGCAAGGCGCTTGCGATAAATGCGGCGCTGGTTTTGAAAGTTGGATAGGTAAGGATCGTTTAAATGTTTCCATTCTCTATCACTCACATACACTTCTTCATAATTATTGACCATTTCAACAATATGAAAGCGTAATATCTTTTCAATTTTCTGAATAGCAGGTATTGGCTCCGATTCTATTTCGTCAAGCTTTTGTAAAAAACGGTTGGCGACACTAAAACATAGCTCGTGTAGTAGCTCTGTTTTAGACTTAATATGATTGTACAAGCTCGCTGCTTCTACGCCCACCGATTCGGCGAGGTCCCGCATGCTGGCTGCTTTAAACCCTTTTTCTCTAAATAAAATAGCGGCTTTACTAACGATTACGTCTTTACGGGTCGTGTTTTTTTCTGTTTTAATTCTTGCCATAATCTTGAATTTGCACTAACGTGTGTTAGCGATATATGCTAAGTTATTGGTTTTTCTTGTTAGTTTTTACAATTTAGCCTCAAAATATTGGCTTTTGCCCCCTTTTGCACCTAAATAGCCTATTTTCGCACCCGTAATAAATCAAAAAATATGTCTTTAGTCGTTGTAGGTTCGATGGCCTTTGATGCAATCGAAACACCTTTTGGAAAAAGTGATAGAATTATAGGTGGCGCGGGTACTTATATTGCCTGGTGTGCTTCTAATTTTACGCCTGTAAAACAAATTTCTGTAGTGGGCGGTGATTTTCCAGAATCGGAACTTGCAGCATTAACTGCACGTGGAGTAGATTTAGAAGGTGTTCAAATCAAAAAAGACGAAAAAACATTTTTCTGGAGCGGTCGTTACCACATGGATATGAATTCACGTGACACCCTCGAAACACAATTAAATGTGCTAGAAAACTTTGTGCCTGTAGTGCCAGACAGTTTTCAGGATTGCGAATTTTTGATGCTTGGTAATTTAGTGCCTAGCGTACAAAGCAGCGTGATCAAGCAATTGAAAAACCGTCCAAAGCTTATTGTCATGGATACCATGAACTTTTGGATGGAAATTATGATGGATGATTTATTACACACCATCAGTCTTGTGGATGTATTGATGGTAAATGATAGTGAAGCACGTCAATTAAGTGGTGAGTATAGCCTTGTAAAAGCGGCTAAAAAAATTATGGCCATGGGTCCAAAATATTTGATCATTAAAAAAGGAGAACACGGCGCGCTTTTATTCCACGAAGACCAAGTGTTTTTTGCGCCTGCGCTTCCATTAGAAGAAGTATTTGATCCAACCGGCGCTGGTGATACCTTTGCGGGTGGCTTTATTGGACATATCGTTCGTACCAAAGACATTTCTTTCGAAAACATGAAAACTGCTATCATAGTGGGTTCTGCTATGGCTTCTTATTGCGTAGAAAAATTTGGTACCGAGCGTTTGAGAGAAATTAGCAAAGCAGATATTAGCGACCGAATCTCAGAATTTGTAGACCTAGTAAACTTTGATATTAAGTTAGTAGTATAACCTAATTTAAAATATTTTGGCGTTGTATTCAAATGCCCCTAATTTTACATCCGAACATGATAACATCGAAACATACAAAACGTATTAAGAAACCACTCTAACCAGGGAGGTGCTTCGTTTTGTAATGTATAAACATACGCAAGAGGCCTTCCCAAATGGGAGGGCCTTTTTTTTAACCATAAGAAACAAAAACTAAAAAAATGAAAGTAGCAGTAGTAGGGGCAACTGGCCTGGTAGGTACAAAAATGTTACAAGTACTTGCCGAACGTAATTTTCCTGTCACTGAAATTGTACCGGTAGCATCAGAAAGATCTGTTGGTAAAGAAGTAGAATTTAAAGGGAAAGCGTATAAGGTAGTAAGTATGGAAGACGGTATCGCCGCTAAACCTGCAGTTGCTATATTTTCGGCAGGTGGAAGTACTTCACTAGAGTGGGCACCTAAGTATGCGGCTGCTGGCATTCGCGTAATTGATAATTCTTCTGCCTGGCGTATGGATCCTACTAAAAAATTAGTAGTACCAGAAGTTAATGCCTCAGTATTAACAGCGGATGATTATATCATTGCTAACCCCAATTGTTCTACCATTCAAATGGTGGTAGCGCTTCAACCATTACACACTAAATATAAAATTAAGCGTGTTGTCGTAAGCACTTACCAAAGTGTAACGGGTACGGGTAAGCAAGCGGTAGATCAACTCTTTAATGAGCGCGCAGGCAAAGAGGGTGATATGGCGTACAAATACCAGATCGATTTAAACGTGATTCCTCAAATCGATGTTTTCTTAGACAATGGTTATACCAAAGAAGAAATGAAAATGGTAAAAGAAACCTGCAAAATTATGCAGGATGATACCATTAAGGTAACGGCTACAACAGTGCGTATTCCAGTAGTAGGTGGTCATAGCGAGAGTGTGAATGTAGAGTTTGAAAATGAATATGATTTAGCGGAACTAACTGCTTTACTTGCTGCAGCGCCAGGTGTTGTGGTGCAACAAAACGACAATGAGCAACTGTATCCAATGCCATTATGGGCACATGAAAAAGACGATGTGTTTGTAGGAAGGTTACGAC
>JAOASV010000125.1:2053-2757 GCA_030158535.1 Sediminibacterium sp. | reverse complement strand
GCTTACCAGTAAAGGCATTGCCGGTGTACCACGGGCTTCTCTGGTGGTGGTAACCGCTACCTGTGCCATGTTTAATATTCCACCAGAAGGAATTGCACTGATTTTACCAATTGATCATTTTTGTGACATGTTTAGAACCGCAACCAACGTATTAGGTAATGCGCTTGCAACAAGTGCAGTTAGTAAGTGGGAGGGTTCCTTAGAAAATCCAACAGAAGTTGTAGCGTAACTAAAAGATTAAATCATTGCCATGTTTTTATTAGATGCTTTTCATTGGAGTCAATTATTGCAACCACAGTTTTATATTGAGCATGGTGGGCTTTGGCTTATTTTATTAGTGGTATTTGCGGAAACTGGACTCTTTGCAGGCTTTTTTTTACCAGGCGATAGTTTACTTTTTGTAGCAGGTATTTATAGCACCAATTTAGCGGCTCAACTTTGGTCGACAGGCAACGAGTTTACTGATTTATTTTTACTGATGGGTCTGATTGCAGCTGTAGGTATTGCAGGTAATGCAACGGGTTATTGGTTTGGTAAAAAAGTAGGACCTGCTATGTTTAGCTGGAAAGAGAATTTACTATTTAAAAGAAAATATTTAGTTCAAGCGCAAGAGTTTTACGACAAATACGGCGGCGGCGCTATCATTGTAGGTAGGTTTATCCCAATTGTAAGGACCTTTGCACCCATTGTTGCTGGTATTGTAG
>JAOASV010000125.1:0-2043 GCA_030158535.1 Sediminibacterium sp. | reverse complement strand
TAGGGAAGAATCCAAAAAAATTTACAAGCTTTAATGTTATTGGTTCTGTGGCTTGGGTGTTTAGTATGTTATTTTCTGGACACTTTTTACAGAAATGGATTTTGAGTGAGTTTGGTTTTGATTTAAAAAATCATTTAGAAGTTATTGTATTAGGTATTGTATTTTTTACAACAGCACCTGTAATTATCAAACTGTTTTTTGGAAAATCTAAGAAAGCGTAGTTATGGACGTAACTGAAAAAAAGATATCTATTTTTTCGCTTCCAGTAATTGTGGCGGCGCTAGGTTATTTTGTAGACATCTACGATTTATTGTTATTTACGATTGTTAAAAAAACAAGTATGCTAGGCGTAGGTTCTACCGAGGCCACACTGCTTGTAGATAGTACGCGTGTTATCAATTGGCAAATGACAGGCCTTTTATTAGGTGGGATTATTTGGGGTGTACTTGCCGATAAAAAAGGAAGGTTAAGTGTGCTTTTTGGTTCTATCATTTTATATTCTACCGCAAATTTTGCAACAGGTTTTGTAACCACAGTTGACCAGTACGCGTGGGCAAGATTTATTGGTGGCCTTGGCCTTGCCGGAGAGCTTGGTGCAGGCATCACACTTGTAAGTGAACTCCTTCCTAAAAATAAAAGAGGGGTAGGTACGTCTCTTGTAGCCGGCATTGGACTTTTTGGTGCAGTGGCCGCTTACTATACGTATCAGTACACGCAGGACTGGCGTCTTTGTTATAAAATTGGAGGTGTACTAGGCATTTGTCTTTTGCTACTCCGTGTTAAAGTTGCAGAGTCGGGCATGTTTGCTACTGCAAAAGCTTCGGAAGTGGTAAAAGGAAATTTTTTCATGCTCCTTAATAATGGCAAGCGCTTTAAAAAATATTTTGTTGCGATTTTAATTGGATTACCTACCTGGTATGTGATTGGCATATTACTCAACCAAAGTGATCGTTTTGGTAAAGCCATGTTTAATAGCACGACCATCGATTCTGGTAGAGCCATCATGTTTGGTTATGTGGGTATCGCCGTTGGTGACATTTTAATTGGCTTTGTAAGTCAGTATTTTAAGAGTCGTAAAAAAGCGCTCCTTTTATTTTATGGTCTTACCATGCTTGGATTATTATTTTATTATAGTAATTATAACAACTCCGATACGACCATGTATTTGGTGGCCGGATGGCTTGGGTTTAGTACCGGCTTTTGGGCCATCTTTGTTACCATGGGCGCCGAGCAGTTTGGAACCAATTTGCGTGCAACAGCAGCTACTACCATTCCTAATATGGTGCGCGGTGCACTTCCTTTAATGAATATGCTGTTTTTGGATTTGTTTCAAAAGTATTGGCACTGGTCCATTGTATATAGTGGTATTATTACGGGCATCATAGTTATGTGCGTAGCATTTACTGCCTATGCTTTTACCGAAGAAACATTCCATAAAGATTTGGATTATATGGAACTGGATTAATATAATATTCCCCCAAATGAAATTTTTAGTAATCCGCTTTTCTTCCATTGGTGATATCGTTTTAACAACGGCTGCTATTCGTTGTTTAAAACAGCAGGTGCCGGATGCTGAAATTCATTTTTTAACCAAAGAAAGTTTTAAACCCGTAACACTACACAATCCATACGTATCGGAGTTTCATTATTTTAAGGATGATTTAAATGAAACCATTGCAGCATTAAAAGCGCAAAATTTTGATTGGATTATTGATTTACATAAAAACTTTAGAACCTGGCGCATTAAAACAGCACTTAAAGTGCCCGCTTTAACCTATAAAAAATTAAGCCTTCATAAGTTCTTTTTAACAAAGCTTGGCATCAAAAATAAAATCCCTAATCGTCATATTGTAGACAGGTGTATCGACACACTCGCGCCACTTGGTGTGCATAATGATGGCAAAGGTCTCGATTATTTTATTGCCCCCGAGGATCATATTAAAGCGGAGGATTTACCTACGGCGCATAGCGCCGGTTATATAGCACTTATTATTGGTGCATCTTATGCTACCAAAAAACTACCGCTTCTAAAACTACAGCAGC
>JAOASV010000124.1:5580-12632 GCA_030158535.1 Sediminibacterium sp. | reverse complement strand
CCACAATACCATCATCCACCACGAGTCCAGTCGCTAGCACAATACCTAGTAACGTCAATACATTAATGGAGAATCCAAAAATGTACATGATAAAAAATGTTGCAATGAGTGAAATAGGAATGTCAATAATTGGACGAATCGCAATTAACCAGTTTCTGAAGAAAAAGAAAATTACAAGCACCACAAGGGTAAATGAAATGAGGAGGGTCTCTTCTACTTCTTTAATCGCTCTTCTAACATTTTTTGTTTGGTCAATTAATGGAGTAAATTCAAAATCGCCTTTTTCATTTTTCTTAATGTCTTCTACACGCTTGTAAAACTCATCAGCAATTTTAATATAATTAGCTCCTGGTTGCGGAGAAATAATAACACCCACCCCATTAATACCATTTAATTTCCAACTATATTCTTCTTGAGCAGGTCCAATTTCTACTTTTGCAATGTCTTTTAAACGAATAATACCAGCCTCATTTTGTAAGATGATTAAATTTTTAAAATCATCTTCCGTTTGTAATTTACCTAGTGCTCTAATCGTTAATTCTGTTTTATTACCATAGAGTTTACCTGAAGGAATCTCCACATTTTCTCTATTCAGCGCAGTTCTAAAATCTGAATAGGTAAGATTAAAAGCATTGAGTTTATTGGGATCAATCCAAATGCGCATGGCAGGTCTCTTCTGACCAAAAATACTAACAGAACTTACTTCAGGAATGGTTTGGAATCTTTCTTGCAGTACATTTTCTGCGTATTCACTAAGTTCCATAAGGCCCTTAGTTTTACTCTGTACCGCCATGAGTAAAATAAAATCACTACTCGCATCAGACTTACTTACAACAGGAGGTGCATCAATATCTTGGGGTAAATTTCTGGTGGCCTGACTCACTTTATCTCTAACATCATTGGCGGCCGCTTCTAAATCCTGATCAACTTCAAATTCAATACTAATATTACTTGACCCATTGTTACTTGAAGAGTTAATGGTTTTAATACCCGGGATACCATTAATAGATTTTTCGAGCGGTTCTGTAATTTGACTTTCAATAATATCTGCATTGGCACCCGCGTAGGAAGTGCGCACGTTTACAATGGGTGGATCGATTGCCGGATATTCACGAACCGATAAAAAATTATAACCAACAACGCCAAATAAAATGATGAGTAAATTCATCACAGTGGCAAGTATGGGTCTTTTGAGGGCTAGTTCAGAAATATTCATAATTAGTCTAGCGTTGCAATGTCACTTAATAATTTTACACTTCTTACTTTAACCGGCGAATTTGGTTTTACAAACAAAACACCACTCACAGCAATACTATCACCCACCGATAAGCCTTTTATAATTTGAACGAGGCCTTCATTTCTTTCTCCTGTTTCCACTTCTACGAGCTGACCAATTCCATCTTTTACAACCACCACTTTTTTAACGGTTGATTCAGGAATAATACAATTGGATGGAATTAAAATACTATTGGCAGGTGCAGTAGCATCGATAGATATTTTTACAAACGCACCTAAATTAAATGCCTGCCCTTTTAATACGGCCCGCACTTTTAAATTACGGGTAGTAGCATTGATAACTGGCTCTGTAGCTATTACAACAGCATCCGCTTTTGTTTTATTGTCTGCAGACTGCACATGCACCACTGCCCCTTTTTTTATTTTTTGCGCATAAAATTCAGGAACTGAAAAATCAATTTTAAGTTGATTGACTTGTTGAATGGTAGTTATAACAGTAGCTGGTGTAAGATAAGCACCCATGCTAATCATGCGCAGCCCAAGTGTTCCAGCAAACGGAGCTTTAATAACCGTTTTATCAAGCTGCGCTTGGAGTAACGCTAAATCTGCTTTTAATGTATTTACTTGATTGAGTACAACGTCATAGTCTGCTTGGTTAATACCACCAATAGACAATAATTTTTTAAGTCGTACTTCATTTTTTTGCGCGAGGTCTAATTGCACATTAATTTTTTGTTGAGATGCTTTTAAATCAGCATCGTTGATACGTGCTAACACAGTACCTGCTGCAACCGTACTACCTTCTGAAATTTGTAAAAAAGTAACACGACCACTTACTTCAGATTGAATGGTTGTCATTTCATTTGGAAGGACAGACCCATTCACTTCAATTTGTTTATTGATTTTATTATTAGAAGCAATAATAACATCTACGATAGCGGCTTTAGGCCCTCCATCTTTTTGTTTTTTTTGATCAGGTTTACCTTTACAGGCTACAAGTGCTAAAAGGAGCACTAAGGGTAGAGAACATCTTTTCAAAGCATTCATTTTAAGAGCCTTAAAGGTAAATTATTTGCCCAATAAATAGAGCAAAACCTAATTAGACCGGTCTCTAGAACCTACCTTATGAAAAAACCAATCCGATTGATTGTACTTATACTGCGTGAGGTTGTATTTGTAGACATTTTCTTTGGTGGAAATGCTTAATAAGTACCCCGTTCCTTTAATAGACCCCTCACTTTTGGTTCGAATGGTTAACTGATGATAGTCTTTGGTTGTAATATTGACCCTGAAATCATGTTTTTTATCGGTGAGCACCAGATTTTCTTCTAATACCTGTCCATCCAGTAATACGGATAGCGTATCGTTATCCATGACGCCTGTTTCTGCGATAGAAAAGTCGATATAAAAAGATTTAGTGAGCAGTGTATCAAAATTACTTGTGGATGGCGCCCAACTTTCAATATCAGTTAACGCCGGTACCACCTTTACTATATCATTCCACTGAACAAGAAGTTCTGGATTTACATTCACAGATTGTATGCTTGGCTGAAAGCTAAATTTTCCCAACCTACTTTTCCCAAAAGGACTTTCCCAAATACCACTAAATACAACACTCGTATCTGTAAAAATAAAATTGCCGTGAAGGTCAAATAAACTAGGCGTATGTTCTGTTTCATTCACTAAACAACGAACCGCTTTTGCATAGTAATTATATTTTTCGGTAGGTGTAGCGGATAAATAAAATAAATAAGCGCTTAACTTTTTTTGATCGGCACTAAAGGTGGTGAGCACGGCCATCATCTGATTTGCAGTGTCAACAATTTCTAATTTAGCTTTTGTATACGTTCTTGATTTTGAAAGTGACATAGAGCCCGCATATATAGGAGGCACATTTACAATCCTACCAGCCTGCGCGTCTACTCGAATGCGAGGTTCTGAATCTACTTCCCTAACTCCATCGGGCTCAAACACAATGACACCGTACCATACACCGGTTTTGTTTTGCGCAGACAATGCAGCAAAAAAAGTACAAAAAATGATTGTTAGAAAAAAACGCATAATGCTAAAGGTAATTAATCATCGCGTCGGCGCAAACTGCCGCGGTACGAATTTTTAGTTCGCCTATAAATTTCAAGTTGCTTTTCGATGTAATAACCGAATTCTAAATCATTCATTTTTGTAACGAGTTCGTAAGGGGGTCTAAAACGAACCATAAACGTATCTAGCTCTGGCGATTTTAGCAGTGTGATTTTTCGAACAAAGGCTTTACTAAACCTGAAGTTGACATACTTTTCCTGTTCTTGATCGATGAGTCTTTTTTGTAAAAATTCCATGTTCTGGTTACGCTTAAACCTAAACATATTAATGATGGCTTCTAAATCAAAGCCAACCGTTAAGCCACCCGGATTATAGTTGGGATTGGAGGTAATACCAAGGCTTGGTTTTTTATAATTAAAGCCTTTTGCATTGTCAATCCTATTTTGAATTGAATCGTATCTGTAGTAATTATTACGCACTTTCACTTCAGGCAAATCAGTAGCCTTTAGATGAATCATAATATTAAAATTGTCCAAATTAGAAATGGTATCAACCGGATATTTCATGGTGTTTTTACCAATCATTGAAAACCAAATAGAATCGGTTTTTAAAACGGTAACGATATACCTTCCTGCCGAATCAGTAACGCCTCCTCTACCCGATGTAGAGCGCACTGCTACAGCTTCTAAAGGATTACGGGCTGTTACATCATAGACGGTTCCTGCAATGGTTACATACTGCGCGTGCCCCTTGGACATTTGACCAATTAAAAGGCAAAAAACAATAATAAAAGGGAGTAGCCTTCGCTTCAAATGCAGCAGTTTTAAGTGTAATATTATAACAGTCGGCGCAGATTACCGCATTTGAGGCTATAATTTAACTTGTTTTTAGTGAAGCAATAATCCTAGTATAAATATTGACGCAACAATAAGGGGTGCGGGTATTTTGTTGATGCGAAGTAATAAAATAGTACCCACCACAACCAACCACTGAATCCATAAATAACTTGCAGCAGCAGGGTCCAAAAAATGATCTTTCATTAAATACGCAGTAGCACCAAATAAAATGCCAGCAACGGCAGCGTTGATGCCTTCTAATGATCTAAAAATAACTACATATCGTTTTACATAACTCCATACCGGAAAAAAGAAAAGCACTAAAAAAGCGCTGGGTAAAAAAATACCAATAGCACCAATAATAATACCAAGCATTTGCGTCGATGCGCCTTCCGAACGCATGGTCATACCACCTGAAAATGCGGCTATCGAAAATACAGGACCCGGTATTGCTCTTACAATACCTGAACCCGTTAAAAAATCGGCTTGATTCATTTTTAACACATCGCGTTTATTATCTATGATGCGTTTGGAGGCAGGCCTGGTTACATACTGCTCATAGAGTAATGGCATGAGCACATCGCCACCACCAAATACCAAACTTCCATTTCTATAATTGTGCTCAAACAAGTTAAATGCTTTTCTGTTTTCCCAGTTATTGCGCGTTGCTGTCTCCGATAAATAACCGGCTAGCGCAAAACATGCAACAAATAAAAATAAACTCACCCACTTGATTTTTTTAACAGGTTTTTCTTTTTCAGGAATTCTTTTATCACTAAAATTTGTTGCAATACCAGCAGCTACAATTAAGGCTGGAAATATCCAGGGCGTTTTAAAAAATAAAAAAGTAGAGGCAGCGCCAACTACTAGTATCACACGTGTGATAGTATTATGAACAGCAATCGGTAAAATCTTTAGCGCCGAATAAGCAATAAACCCAATAGCCATGGGTCTAATAAATTTAAATGCTCCAATGACCTGATTTTTATCTTCAAAATAATTGAGTAAAAACGAAAGTCCGCCCATGAGCGCGCAAGCAGGCGTTATCCAAATTAAAAGTGTTAATACCGCTAATGTATAGCCACCTCTTTTATAACCAATCAGCGCCAATGTTTGCGTAGAAGAAGCGCCAGGTAAGAGTTGACAAAAACCATTGTATTCTAATAATTCAGCTTCTGTAACATCTTTGCGGCGATGTACAAACGTTTTCATCATCATACCTAGGTGGCCTTGCGGACCTCCAAAAGCTGTTAAGCTATGCCAAATAACAGCGCGTAAAAATGGTATATGACGAATTAATGCCAAGGTTATTTTTTTAATCCAATTTCGCGAAGCCTTTCATCTAAATATTCTCCCGCAGTTGCATCAGGATATGCTTTTGGATTTGCATCGTCTATACAACTATCCAAACAAGCTAAACTCATTTCACTTTTTGGATGTAAGAAAAATGGCATCGAAAATCGACTGGTGTGCCAGTGTTCTTTTGGTGGATTCACCACTCTATGTGTGGTGCTTTTTAATTTATTATTGGTGAGCCTTTGTAACATGTCACCAACATTCACCACAATTTGTTCTGGGAGTGAAGTAACACCCACCCAATTACCAGCCTTTGTTAAAATTTGTAACCCATCTGCAGAAGCGCCAACTAATAACGTAATCAAATTAATGTCTTCGTGTTGCTCTGCGCGTATGGCAGATTTAGGTTCCTGTGTAATGGGTGGATAATGAATACAACGTAAAATCGAATTGCCTTCTTCGATATGTGCATCAAAAAAATATTCGTCAAGATCTAAATAAATAGCAATGGCTTGTAATAATGCTTTTCCACTTTTTTCAAAATTTCGATATGCTTGAAGTAAAGTAGTATTGAGTGAAGGAATTTCTGCTACAGCCACATTGTCTGGATATTCCCATTTTAATGGATGACTTGCTGGAACCGTTTGCCCGTATTGAAAAAACTCTTTTAGATCCGGCGCTTCACTTCCTTTGGCGTGTTCTGTTCCAAAACTTGTATACCCTCGCTGACCCGCAAGTCCATCTATTTGATAAGTTAGTTTTTTTTCTAGCGGCAACGAAAAAAACTGCTGCACCTGATCGTATTGTGCAGTAATTAACGCGTCTGGAATTCCATGATTTTTTACGGCTACAAAACCAACTGTTTCATAGGCTTCACCAAGTGCTTTTACAAAAGAGGCTTTTTTAGTAGCGTCACCACTTAAAAAATCTGCCAAATCAACTACTGGTATAGACATAATTATGTGATTATTATAAACATAAAACGCTTATTTAACAAAGGATATTGCAGCAAAGCAGCCCATAATTGTTTAATTTTGTCTTATCTATGATGAAACATACCCCCACAAACCTATTTGCAATCATTGTACTGGCATTATTTATGTCTAGTTGCAGCAATAGCTATCAAAAACTAGCGTCAAACTACCAAATTACTAAAGCGCCTGAAGGGCCCAACTACAAAGATCTAAGTTATTGGGCTGCACACCCTTCTATTCATGATCCGTCGGATAGTGTTCCGGCACCACTTATGGAGTCCTACCAAAAAGATAGTGCCGTGGACGTATTTTTTATTCATCCCACCACTTATTTAGGGACCGAAAAACCTTTTGGACTTAACGCCGACATTTCAGATGCATTATTAGCAGCAAGAACTGATTTTAGCCCGGTACTTTACCAAGGAAGTTTATTTAATGTTGCAGGCAGGTTGTTTGCACCACGATATAGACAAACCCATATCAGTGCTTACTACCCGGTAACACCAGCAGATACGACAATTGCTATTGCCGCTTTTGAACTTGCGTATCAAGATGTAAAAGCTGCCTTCGAATATTATTTAGCAAATGAAAACAAAGGAAGAGCCATTATAATTGCTTCACATAGCCAGGGCACTACACATGGCATTAGACTTGTAAAAGAATTTTTTGA
>JAOASV010000124.1:0-5570 GCA_030158535.1 Sediminibacterium sp. | reverse complement strand
TTTCTAAGCTTTGGATCTCTTTTTGATAGAAATGTGAAAGAATTTTTTGATGAAAAGCCACTTCAAAAACAATTGGTAGCTGCTTACTTAGTAGGCATTCCAGTAAATCCAAAAATATATACCTCTATTAAGGCTTGTGATACGCCAAAACAAACGGGTTGTATATGTAGTTGGAGAACTTACAAAGAAGGATACATACCACCTTTTATACAAAAAGAAAAGTTTGATGTGATTGTTACCAATCCGCTCACGTTTTCAAAATCGATACCGAGCGCCTCTTGGAAAGCCAATAAAGGCGGGGTTCTTACCAACTTTAATAAACTCGCAAAAGGAGTTGCACAGGCAAAAATAACGGACAAAGTTTTATGGACGGCTAAGCCAAAAATATTTGGAAGCTTTTTAGTTAAAAACCCAAACTACCATATTGGAGATTACAATTTATATTACGTTAACGTCAGAGAAAATGTAATCGAAAGAATGAAGGCCTATAAAAACGAAGTGCATTAATTTCCAAAGACGCTTAAAAATTTAATGCGCATTATTTTTAGTTGTTCTAGGCTGTAATCATTTTCATTGAGTTCTTGTTGCGCTACTTCTAATGAAGCAGTTTCGCAACTTTTAAAGTACTCAATGATGTCTTCTTGATCATAATCGTCAAGCCATTCATCAATGGCATAATCCAAATTAAGTTTGGTGCCACTAGCTGCAATGGTTTCCATTTCTTCCAGTAATTCATCGAGCTTTAAACCCTTGTTTTTAGCAATGGTTTCGAGTGGTATTTTTTTATCTACATTTTGGATGATGTAAATTTTATTATTGGCTTTGTTGGCCACACTCTTCATTACAAATTCGTCAGGCTTCACAATATCATGCTCTTCTACATAGGCTGCAATCATGTCCACAAAAGGCTTTCCGTACTTTAGGGCCTTGCCTTTACTTACGCCCTGGCACCTTTCTAACTCTTCTAATGTGGTTGGAAATAAGGTGGCCATATCATGAAGCGAACTTTCTAGGAAAATGATAAATGGAGGCAAGCTCTTCTTTTTCCCTTCGGTTTGACGAAGCTCTTTAAGCATCTGAAAGAGTTTTTCATCTGCGGCGGCTCCTGATTGCGCAGCACCATCTCCATCTTCGTCATCGGCGTTGGCGTCTTCAAATAAATTGTTGAGTACAATTTTGAAGCTGCTTGATTTTTTCAAAAACTTTTTGCCCTTGTCCGTTAATTTTAAAAGACCATATTCTTCAATGTCTTTTTGAATTAAGTTTTCGAGGAGCATTTGTCTGATAAGACTATTAAAAAAGTGTGCGTCTTTATCTTTACCAATTCCAAATTCAGGCAATGCGTCATGCCTAAACATGGAGATTTGTGGCGTTAAATGACCACTTACCATATTCACTACGTAATCTGCCACAAAGCGCTCGTCTAGAGCGGCTATTACTTTTAATATTTTTACAACTTCTTCTTTTGCTTCAATGAGTTCTTTTGGATTTTTGCAATTATCACAATTGCCACAGTTTTGTGTTGGCCACTCTTCACCAAAATAATGGAGTAATATTTTTCTTCGGCAAACTCCACTCTCTGCGTAAGCAACCGTTTCATCAATGAGCTGATTACCCACTTCGCGCTCGCTGAGTGGCTTGTCGCGCATGAGGTGTTCTATTTTTGAAACGTCTTTATGAGAATAGTACAATACACAAATACCTTCTAGTCCATCACGTCCTGCCCTGCCGGTTTCTTGGTAGTAATTTTCGATAGACTTTGGAATGTTAAAGTGTATTACAAAACGAATATCTGGCTTGTCAATACCCATGCCAAACGCAATGGTAGCAACAATTACCTGCACATCTTCTTGTAAAAACTGGTCTTGTCTATCGGCTCTTAGTTTTTGATCGAGACCTGCGTGATACGCAACCGCTTTAATATTATTAGCCACTAGTAATTCTGCTAATTCTTCGGTGGTTTTGCGGTTTAGGGTGTAAATAATTCCACTCTTGCCTTTATGCTGTGAAATAAATTTTACGATATGCTTAACCGTATCTTCTTTTTTTATTTTAGGTTGAATTTCATAAAATAAATTAGACCTATTAAAACTTGAAAGAAAAATATTTGCGTCGCGTAAACCTAAATTTTTAACAATATCACTTTGCACTTTTGGAGTAGCCGTAGCTGTTAAAGCAACAACAGGTACCGATGGATTAATGATATCCATCATTTCGCGCAGGCGTCTGTACTCGGGTCTAAAATCATGTCCCCACTCGGAAATACAATGCGCTTCATCTACAGCAAAAAATGAAATTTTTAGGTCACTAAAAAAATCAAGATTTTCTTGCTTGGTTAATGTTTCGGGGGCTACATATAAAAGTTTGGTTTTGCCATTCAGCAAATCGTCTTTTACTATTTTTATTTGCCCCTTATTTAAAGAAGAATTTAAAAAGTGTGCTACTTCATCATTTTCACTATATCCACGTACCAGGTCTACCTGATTTTTCATGAGTGCAATAAGTGGAGATACAACAATGGCGCAACCCTCTTGCAAGAGCGCTGGTAATTGATAGCATAAACTTTTGCCGCCGCCCGTTGGCATGATAACGAAAGTGTCTTTACCGCTCAATAAACTGTTGATTGCCTGCTCTTGAGTGCCTTTAAACTCTCTAAATCCAAAATATTTTTCGAGGCCACCGTAAATGTCAAAATTACTTGGGTCTACAATGGTGCTAGCCTGTCTAGGGCCTTTTATTTTAGCAGGCGCCTTTTTAGGGGCTGCTTTTGAGGTTGTTTTGGTGGTTTTACTACTTGTTTTTGCCATTTCTCATCTGTATTTCCTTCATAATCAACTAAAAACGGGGATTTGTCCTTTGTTTAAGTTAATCCTTTTTTTTGAAAGGACGGCGAAGTTAACAAAGAATGCCCTGAATACTCGTGCTTTCATGTTAAAGTTTACCTTTGCACAGCATGAAAAACGCAATATTAGAAACCGCTTTACAAACCGTTCAATTAGAGGCAAAGTCCATTGCAGACCTAGCCGCATTTTTGGATGCGTCATTTGTAGAAGCGATTGAACTCCTTAACAACTGTAAGGGCCGTTTGGTTTTTAGTGGGATAGGAAAAAGTGCCCTAATTGCTCAAAAAATTGTAGCTACACTTAATTCTACCGGAACACCCTCTTTATTTATGCATGCGGCCGACGCCATTCATGGAGATTTGGGTGCGGTTCAAAAAGACGATATCGTTTTAATTATTAGCAAAAGCGGTGAGAGCCCTGAAATTAAAGCCCTTGTTCCGTACATTAAAAACTTTGGAAATAAACTTATTGGTATTGTAGGCAATACGGAGAGTTATTTAGCAGCACAGTCGGACTTTATTTTGAATGCATCGGTTAGTGCCGAAGCATGTCCTAATAATTTAGCGCCTACCAGTAGCACAACGGCTCAACTTGTAATGGGCGATGTTATTGCTGTATGCCTGATGCAATTAAAAGGTTTTACCAGTGCCGATTTTGGAAAATACCATCCAGGTGGTAATTTAGGCAAGCGTTTATTTTTAAAAGTTGCGGACCTCACCAACACAGATTTTAAACCAACCGTTGCACTTAATACCCCATTAAAAAATGTGATTATTGAAATCACTAAAAATAGATTGGGCGTTGCAGTCGTGATTAACAATGATCAAATTGCTGGTGTAATTACAGATGGTGATTTAAGACGCATGTTAGAAAAAACGGTGCAGATAGAAAATATTACTGCTGCAGATATTATGTCACATACCCCCCACTTAATAGATTATCAAACCCTTGCTGTAGAAGCGATTGATAAGATGAAGCAAAATGAAATTAGCCATTTGGTTGTTACAAAAGGAAGCGACTACTATGGCATATTACATATCCACGAACTTATAAAAGAGGGACTTATTTAGTTATGAATAAACACCATTACGTAGCCATTATGGCTGGTGGGATTGGCAGTAGGTTTTGGCCTATGAGTAGAACTGCATACCCAAAACAATTTTTAGATATTTTACATACCGGAAAATCGCTGATACAATGGACTTTTGAAAGGTATAAAGCATTTATACCATTAGAAAATATATACATTGTTACTTCTGAAGAATATGTATCTATTGTCAAGGAACAATTACCTGAACTTCCCGTAGAAAATATTTTAGCAGAGCCTTCGAGAAAAAATACAGCTGCTTGCATTGCGTATATCTCTTGTAAGTTATTACAAAAAGATCCAGAAGCTTCTTTAATTGTTGCTCCTTCCGATCATATGATTTTGGATGCAGAGCAGTTTAGAGAAACCACAAACAAAGCACTTGAGTTTGTCAATCATATCAAATCGCTTGTAACACTTGGCATTAAGCCTACCCATCCCAACACCGGATATGGTTATATACAACATGGTAGCATAGAAGCGGGTGACGGTATTTATAAAGTAAAAACATTTACCGAAAAACCAGACCTAGAACTTGCTAAAACATTTATTAGCAGTGGTGACTTTTTGTGGAACGCTGGTATTTTTGTTTGGAAAGTGGCACAAATTGTAAAAGCATTTGAAATGTTTCAACCAGAAATGTTTGAACTATTTGATGCTGCAAAAGATAAGTTTAATACGCCGCAAGAAAAAGAAGCCATCGACAAAATATATCCGCTTTGCACCAATATTTCTATTGATGTTGCCATCATGGAAAAAGCAGACAATGTATATGTAATTCCTTCATCTTTTGGATGGAGTGATTTGGGAACTTGGAATAGCGCTTACGATAATTTAGAAAAAGATTATTTAGGTAACGCCGTGGCTTCCGATAATGTAATCGTAATTGATGCCACAAAGTGTATGGTATCAGGGCCTGCAAATAAACTTATGGTTTTGCAAGGCTTAGATGATTTTATTGTAGTAGATTCGGAAAACGCTTTGCTCATTTGCAAAAAAGACAAGGAACAATCCATTAAAGAATACGTTGCTGAAGTAAAACGTAATAAAGGTGACAAATATTTATAAACCACAATAGTAATGCATGTCTAATTTAAAAACAGTTATCACAGGATCGGGTTCTTATATACCTCCAAGCATCAAAAAAAATACTGATTTTACAAATCACCGTTTTTTTACAGAAAATGGAGAAGCGATAGAAACCCCTTCATCAGAAATTGTTGAAAAATTTAAAGACATTACAGGTATCGAAGAAAGACGCTACACCAGTTCAGATGTAAATGCGTCTGATATGGCTACCATCGCTGCAAAAAAAGCCATTGAAGACGCCGGACTTGATCCAGAAACACTCGATCAAATTATTGTAGCCCATAATTTTGGAAACGTATTAGACAAAACCATTCAAACAGACGTTTTACCCGCACTTGCATCGAGAGTGAAACATGATTTAGGTATCAAAAATCCTAACTGTGTGGCCTACGATATTTTATTTGGTTGCCCAGGATGGATACAAGGTGTGATTCAGGCAGACGCATTTATAAAATCTGGCATGGCAAAAAAGTGTTTGGTGATTGGCGCCGAAACTCTAAGTCGTGTGGTAGATGATTATGATAGAGACAGTATGATTTTTAGTGATGGTG
>JAOASV010000123.1 GCA_030158535.1 Sediminibacterium sp. | reverse complement strand
CTTGTATGCAGCACCAAAAACATGATTTGTGCATTGGTTGCTTTTTCTTTGTCGGGGTTAATAGATTGAAGGCTTTCCATAGCTTTTAAACCAAAAGGGGTTGCCGCATTATCAAGCCCTAGCATATTGGCACTAAAATTCATCACCATTTGCCCCATTGCCGGATGCTTTTCAGGCACTTCAGGAAATAACCTTTTCATAAATGGATTGAGTAAACGCGCTATCCAATTAATAGCCCCAGCACGCTCAGCAATGTTCATGAGTCCTAAAAAGAAAACCATGGTTCCAGCAAGCGGGAACGCCACATCAATAACAGATCCTTTGGCACTATCAAACATCCCATCTACAAGGGTTTTAAACACTTCGGTATCATGTAAAAACAAGAACTTGTAAAGGGCAATTACAAAAGCCACAATAAAAAAGGCGATCCATACAATATTTAGTGCCATCTGGGTTAATTTATGGGGTGAATATAAAAAATATTGGAGCTATATTTGCACCTTAATTAAAAAGGTTTCAATTATGGCTTTAAAGGCAGGAATTGTAGGACTACCCAACGTAGGAAAATCAACATTATTTAATGCAGTAAGCATTAACGCTAAAGCACAGGCTAGCAACTACCGTTTCTGTACTATTGAGCCCAATGTGGGCCTTGTAGACGTTCCGGACGAGCGTTTAAATAAATTAGCGGAACTGGTAATTCCTGACCGTATTGTTCCTACCCAGATGGAAATTGTAGATATCGCCGGCCTTGTTAAAGGAGCCAGTAAAGGTGAAGGACTAGGTAATAAATTTTTAGGAAATATTAGAGAAGTAGACGCTATCATTCATGTGATCCGTTGTTTTGAGGATGAAAACGTTTTAAGAGAAGAAGGCGCTATCAACCCAGTTAGTGATAAAGAAATTATTGATACCGAACTACAGCTAAAAGATTTAGAAAGTGTAGAAAAGAAAATGCAACGCGTAGAAAAAATGGCGCGTGTAGGTTCTGACACCAAAGCAAAAGCGGAGTTTGAAATTTTAACCCGTTGTAAAAATCATTTAGAAACCGGTAAAAGCATTTATTCGTTAGGACTTTCTAAAGAAGAAAATGTAGCGGTTGCTGATTTATTTTTGCTTACAGATAAGCCCGTTTTATACGTTGCCAACGTAGATGAAGCGAGCATGCATACGGGTAATAAATATTCTGAAATGCTTACTGCAGCTGTAGCACAAGAAGGTGCACAGGTAATTGTAATGTGCAATAACATTTAAGCTCAAATTGCAGAATTATAATCTGGCGATGACAATCAAATGTTTATGGAAGAATACAAAATGACAGAGCCTGCATTAAACCGCTTAATTAGATCTGCGTATAAATTATTAAACCTAGATACCTACTTTACTGCTGGTGTGCAAGAAGTTAGAGCATGGACTATTTTAAAAGGCTGGAAAGCACCACAAGCAGCAAGCGTTATTCATACCGATTTTGAAAAAGGTTTTATTAAAGCCGAAGTAATTGCCTACGAAGATTTTGTGCACTTTGGTAGTGAATCAGCTTGTAGAGACAATGGCAAATTAAGAATTGAAGGAAAGGAATACCTGGTTAAAGATGGTGATATTATGCATTTCAGATTTAACGTTTAATTCAACGCCTGCTGCATGAAAAAAAATCTTGTATATTTTTTATTTGTCGCTACTACCCTTTTTGGATGTCAATCAAACCCTGACACAGAAGGTAGTAACGAACCCGTTGCAGCAGCCATTGAAGCGCCCATTAATGGCAGTTATACTATTGTAGAAATTTACCCGCACAAAACCAGTTCATTTACTCAGGGCCTTGTTTGGCATAACAACACCCTATACGAAGGAACGGGTCTTACGAGCCAAAGCAAGTTGTTTAAAACGGATTTAGCTACCGGTAAAGCAGTTCAAACCCTATCAATTGCAGATAGTTTATTTGGAGAAGGTATTGCTGTTTACAACAATAAAATCTACCAACTTACCTGGCAAAACCACAAAGTATTTGTATACGACGCCAATACTTTTAAAAAAGAAAAGGAATTTAACTGGAACTATGAAGGCTGGGGTATTACCCATTTTAACAACCAGCTAATTATTAGTACCGGTAGTAGCAATTTATATTTTGTAAACCCTACTACCCTAGCCATCGAAAAAACCTTGGGGGTTTATGATAACAATGGATACATCGCTTCGCTTAATGAGCTAGAACTGATTGAAGGTAAAATTTACGCCAATGTGTGGGGTGAAAATAAAATAATCGTCATCAATCCTGTATCGGGCCAGGTAGAAAAACAATTTGACTTTACAAATATTTTGCAAAAAACAAATCAACCTATTACCACAGAAACAAATGTATTAAATGGGATTGCGTATGATAGTGTTAGCAAAGCCACTTACATCACTGGTAAAAATTGGCCGGCTATTTTTAAAGTGACTTTACAATAGCATTTTTTTAGCCCCTATCAACAGGCTCAAACTCCATACTATTTTTTCTTAAACGCATAAATCACCGAACTGCATTTATTGACATTCATAAGTGTGGTGATATTGGACCAAAGGCCTACTAGTAAAGCTTTTACAAGGGATCCGCCCTTATGCTGCTCCGTTAACATGGCTACATAAAAGGCATCAAACCACATCGCTTTTTTAGCTATTAGTGTAAAGCCATGCGCATCTGCGAGCAACTCCATACTTGCAGGAGAAAAATGATACAAATGCCTAGGCGTATCCAGCGCCGCCCAGTGATGCCCATAGATA
>JAOASV010000122.1:9980-12670 GCA_030158535.1 Sediminibacterium sp. | reverse complement strand
AAAATAATTTTATCCCTTATACCCCAACAGTAACGGCTTGTGGTCACACTTGTGCTTATACAGGTTCTGTTCCTGCCATTCATGGCATTACAGGTAACGCATGGTGGGACAATCAATTGATGCGCAGTGTGTATTGCAGTGAAGACAAAACAGTAAAAGGTGTTGGTAGTAAAACAGAGGCGGATGGTCAAATGAGTCCTCGCAATATGCTCACAACAACCATTGGTGATGAATTAAGACTCGCTACCAATTTTAAAAGTAAAGTGGTAGGTATTGCAATTAAAGATAGAGGCGCTATTTTACCTGCTGGCCATAGTGCTAACGGCGCGTATTGGTATGAAGGCGCTTCTGGAAATTTTATTACGAGCACCTATTACACCAATCAATTGCCAAGTTGGGTGAATGAATTTAACAACAGAAAAGTAGTTGACTCTTTGTACAAATTAGGTTGGAACACTGCTTTACCGGCTTCAACTTATGCCGATTATGCAACAGCAGATCAAAAAGATTATGAAGGCAAACCTTTTGGAAAAGATGCGTTAGGATTTCCTTACGACTTGTCTAAATTTATAGGCAAAGATTACGGTAAAATTTCTTCTACGCCACATGGTAATACCCTCACCACAGAAATGGCGAAAGCAGCTGTTGTTGCGGAAAAATTAGGACAAACAGGTAACACGGATATGCTTACCGTAAGTTATTCTTCTCCTGATTATATTGGCCACTCTTTTGGCCCTAACTCATGGGAAAATGTAGATGACTATGTTAGACTTGACGAAGAACTAGGCAGATTTTTTGCCTTTTTAGATGCGCAAGTTGGAAATGGACAGTACACGGTATTTTTAACCGCAGATCATGCTGTGGCGCATGTTCCAGGCTTTATGACTGAAAATAAATTACCAGGTGGAACGGTAAATGATGCAAGCTCACAAAAAGAAATGAACGCTCAATTAAAAGCAAAATATGGTATCGATAATTTAGTAGTGAGTATGTACAATTATCAAGTGCATTTAAACCACGTTAAATTAGATTCTGCTAAAATTGATGACGCTCCTATTAAAAACTGGATTGTTAGTTACATGAAAAAAAATGAAGCGGTTGCCAATGCGTTTCCAACTTCTGAAATCATGACTACGCCTATTAACAAAACACTTCGTGAAATGCTTGCAAATGGTTTTTATCCGCGCAGAAGTGGTGATGTTCAAATCATTTTTAAACCAGGCTATATCGATGGCGGCAACACCGGAACTACGCATGGTTTATGGTATCCATACGATTCGCATATTCCATTATTATGGTATGGATATGGTATCAATAAAGGAAGCTCACATAAAGAAACCTACATGACAGATATTGCCGTAACACTGGCTGCACTATTAAAAGTACAAATGCCAAATGGTGCTGTAGGAAAAGTAATTGAAGAAGTAATTAAGAAGTAAATTGTTGATGAAGGGTTAATACCTGCGGAATCAATAATGCTTTTTCGTTGTTGTCTATAACAATATCACAACGCTCCATTTTTTGGGTATCATCTAGTTGGTGCTGCATGCGCTTTAGTACTTCTTCTCGTGTAACATGATCTCTTGCCATCACCCTTGTTATGCGCAGATCTTCTGGTGCAGTAACACCAATAATAAAATCGAGCCCAATATTTGTTCCAGCTTCAAATAATAAAGCGGCTTCTTTAACAATGTACGCAGAGCCCTGCTCCTCCCAGTGTTTTGCCCATGTATCAGCCGCTTTGATGGTTGCGGGATGCACCAGGGCATTGAGTTTTGCGAGCTGGTCTGGGTTATTAAAAACAAGGGTTGCTAAATATTTTCTATCTAGCAACCCGTTCTTATAAGTTTCTGATCCGAACGCGGCGATGATTAGTTCGCGTAATTCTAAATCCGAATTTAATATGCTTTTTGCAGTGGCATCGGCGTCAAAAACAGGTACGCCCAGTACTTTAAAAATACCTGCTACCGTTGATTTACCGGCACCAATGCTTCCTGTAATACCAATCTTAAGCATTTGCTTTAGCTATCGCTAAAGTCCAATCCATGCTAATAGAAGACTTTTCAATTTTAAGGTAGCTACCAGGGCTAACTTCTAATTGAAGCGTTCCATCTTCATTGATTTTATTGATAGTGCCATGGATACCAGCGATGGTAACAATACGATCACCTTTTTGCATGTTATCAATAAATTTCTTTTGGTCTTTTGCTTTTTTAGCTTGCGGGCGAATCATGAATAACCAGAAAACTAAAATAATGGCACCCATCATTACTAATTGTACCATACCGCCTCCACCTTGTTGTGGATTACCTGCTAACAATACTAAACTTAAACTGTTCATCTCTATTTTTTTTTGTTATTTGAAGCATTAAAATTAACCTTTTGAATCTTACCAGACTCGGTTAATTCTTTATGAATATTATCTAAAATTCCGTTTACAAATTGACCACTTTGTGCGGTACTATAATCCTTTGCTAAATCAATATACTCATTTATGGTTACTTTGGTTGGAATGGTTTCAAAAAATAACAATTCGCAAACACCCATACGCATCAAAATCATATCCAGCAGGGCTATACGCTCTGCATCCCAGTTTTTTAATTTAGGCTTAATTAATTCGGCGGCCACTTCTTTTTTATCGATGGTAGTTTCGAGTAAGCTTTGTGCAAACTGCCATTTTTCTGTACCTA
>JAOASV010000122.1:0-9970 GCA_030158535.1 Sediminibacterium sp. | reverse complement strand
TGAATGTAATTTAATACCAGCTGTTCCATCATTTCAGCGTCATCGTCCCAGTTGTGAAATACTTCTTCGATGTGCTCAGTAAATGCTTCGTTAGGAAGCATAAGGTTGGTAAAAATAAACTTGATGATTTCTTTTTCCTTGGCCTTATCTCTGGCGTCACTAGCCGTGTATAATTGATAGATATCAGAAGCTGTTAGGGCATCAAAAGTCTTTTTTAGGAGGTCTTTTGAAATAGTGTTGTTGGGCTTAAATACCTCAAGTGCCTCTTTAAAGCTTTCACTTTCGATAATTTCCCATAAGAGTGAATTGCCCGCAATTTTGGTATTTACGTTTAAATCGTCGGATGAAGGCAGGTTACGCGCAGCACGGTTAAAGGCACTGGTTTCGGCGTAACGGGCCACTTCTGTAATAAAATAAAGGAGGTATACGAATAGCTCATTACTCAGATCTAGCTGTTTTTTAAGCACTTGTGCAGGCTTAGGGAGCTTGGCTCCAGCTTCGGCAGTTTCTATTATATAGAGGAGCTGCATCACTTTCACACGGATATTTCTTCTACTTATCATCTGGTAAGAACTTATTTGGGTGGGCAAATGTAGAAAGAAATTGCCCACAAACCGCCTAAAAATGAAAATTTGACACTTGTAAACCAAAACTTACCGCATCTTTGCTGCCCGTTCTGACAGGCTTTCGCCATTTTAGGTAGACTAACAGGGTAAACCCTGAAATTTTGACCTAGCACACCCCTTGGCATAATAATAGATGAATAGGTATTGTTCTGGTTAACGATGTACGTTTAGGAACAGATTTTTTAACACAAACATTAAAAAACAAATAAGGTATGGCTAAGAAATTAAGCGTAACGCCCTTACACGACAGAGTTATTGTAAAGGCTGCTGCCGCAGAAGAAAAAACTGCTGGTGGAATCATTATCCCTGACACTGCTAAAGAAAAACCACAACGTGGTGTTGTTGTTGCAGTTGGAACTGGCAAAAAAGATGAACCAATGACTGTTAAAGTTGGTGACAATGTACTCTATGGCAAATATGCTGGTACAGAAATCCAAATCGAAGGTCAAGACTTACTTATCATGCGTGAAAGTGATTTACTTGCAATTGTTTAATAACAATTGTAACCTATCTGAAAATATTAATTCGTAAAATTAAATTGTTATCCAAATGGCTAAGCAAATTTTCTTCGATATCGAAGCAAGAAATAAAATGAAAAAAGGCGTTGACACTCTAGCCAACGCAGTAAAAGTAACCCTAGGTCCTAAAGGTCGTAATGTGGTTATTGAGAAAAAATTTGGCGCTCCTTCTGTTACTAAAGATGGTGTATCTGTAGCGAAAGAAATTGAACTAGAAGATGCTATCGAAAACATGGGTGCTCAAATGGTTAAAGAAGTAGCAAGCAAAACAGCTGATATTGCTGGTGATGGTACTACAACTGCAACTGTGTTAGCACAAGCAATCATTTCTGAAGGTTTAAAAAACGTTGCTGCTGGTGCAAATCCAATGGATTTAAAGCGTGGTATAGACAAAGCTGTTGCTAAAGTGATCGAGAACTTAAGAACTCAATCTCAAGCAGTAGGTAACGATTCTAAAAAAATTGAACAAGTAGCTACCATCTCTGCAAATAGTGATAGTGAAATTGGAAAGTTAATTGCAACTGCAATGTCTAAAGTAGGCAAAGAAGGTGTAATTACTGTAGAAGAAGCAAAAGGTACTGATACAACTGTAGACGTTGTAGAAGGTATGCAATTTGATCGTGGATATATTTCTCCATACTTCGTTACTAACAGCGAAAAAATGGAAGCAGAAATTCAAAATCCATACATCTTAATTTATGACAAAAAGATTTCTGCAATGAAAGACATTCTTCATATTTTGGAGAAAGTAGCTCAAAGCGGTCGTCCTTTAGTTATCATCGCTGAAGATTTAGAAGGTGAAGCACTTGCTACACTTGTGGTGAATAAATTACGTGGCACTATTAAAGTAGCTGCTGTTAAAGCTCCAGGTTTTGGTGATCGTCGTAAAGAAATGTTAACGGATATCGCCATCTTAACTGCTGGCACTGTTATCAGTGAAGAGCAAGGCTTTAAATTAGAAAATGCAGATCTTACTTATTTAGGTCAAGCATCTTCTGTTACAATCGACAAAGACAATACTGTTGTTGTTGGTGGTAAAGGTAAAAAAGCAGATATCACTGCTCGCGTAAACCAAATTAAAGCTCAAATAGAAAATACAACTTCAGACTACGATCGTGAGAAATTACAAGAGCGTTTAGCAAAATTAAGTGGTGGTGTTGCCGTATTATATGTAGGTGCTGCTACAGAAGTTGAAATGAAAGAAAAGAAAGACCGCGTTGACGATGCACTACACGCTACACGTGCTGCTGTTGAAGAAGGTATCGTACCTGGTGGTGGTGTTGCTTATATCCGTGCAGTAGAAAGTTTAGAAAAACTAAAAGGTGCTAACGAAGATGAAGCAACTGGTATTCAAATTGTAAAAAGAGCAATCGAAGAACCACTTCGTCAAATCGTTATCAATAGCGGTATTGAAGGTTCTATTGTTGTACAAAAAATTAAAGAAGGCAAAGGTGACTTTGGTTTCAATGCACGCACAGAGGTTTACGAAAACCTATTTAAAGCGGGTGTAATTGATCCAACTAAAGTAACACGTGTTGCATTAGAAAACGCTGCATCTATCGCTGCTATGTTGTTAACAACAGAGTGTGTAATTGCAGACAAACCAAAACCTGAAGCAGCTGCTGGCCATTCTCATGGCGCACCTGATATGGGTGGTATGGGTTACTAATACAATACCCTTACATCATAAAAAGTCTCGCATCTATTATGGGTGCGAGACTTTTTTCATTAAAAGCATTTTTGAAGTGCTGCTGCAAATGAGTGTGGCGCATACCCTAGCTCAATTACAGCTTTATCAATTTTTAAACCAGAACGCTGGGCTCTTTTAACCGGTTCTGGAAATGTACTAGCTGTAACGGGTTCTATTAAACCCAAAGGCAGGTTTAAATGTTTGGCAACTGATACTGCCATATCGTATGGTGAAACAATATCTTTTCCTGCCAAATGAAAAACACCGGTCACCTGGTCTTGTATAATTTTTTGGATGCCCCAACACAAATCACCAATATACGTGGGTGTGCGGGCCTGATCGGTAACTACTTTAATAGGCTCTGCTTTTTGTAATTTTCCAGCCACCCACTGTATAAAACTAGGCCGCAGGTTTTCCCATACGGGGCCGTACATAAAAACGGGGCGTACAATGGTGGTTTTAATAAAAGCTGCGTTAACGAACGCTTCAGCTTCCAATTTAGAAGCGCCATATAAGTTGAGTGGCGATGGAATATCGTCCTCGGCGTGCGGGCCATTTTCTCCAAAAATAAAATCGGTACTGAGGTATACAAAATGGTTGGTACCCACTTTGGTGGCAGCATCTAATAAATGCTGGGTTGCAGTAATATTATTGGCTGTGCAAAGGTCAGGATTAGCAGCACATTCGTCTGGTTTACTCATGGCAGCTGTGTGAATAACTGCACCCGGCCTCGTCAAATCAAACAAATTTTCAACATTCCTAACGTCTGTTAGCTCACAATTATAGTATGTTAAATTGTTATATGAAGGTAATTTAGACTCATTTCGTGAAGTCGCAATTACTTCAAACCCTTTATTAACAAGGGTTCTAACTAAGTGCTGTCCAGTAAATCCATTTGCGCCGGTTACAAGTACTTTCATCTTACAAGTTTACACATTTTTAAAGCAACCCGTATTGAATTGTAAAATAGATTTCAAATGCTTATTTTCGTACCTCGTCTTCGTTAGACACCCATTTACAACTGAGGCCCAGTAAGTTAAGGCCAACAATAAAGCAGAGAAAATGTCTACTAAAAAAGTAACAAAAATTGGCGTATTAACTTCGGGAGGAGATGCTCCAGGTATGAATGCAGCTGTTAGAGCCGTTGTAAGAACCGCTTTATACCACGGTATCGAAGTATACGGTATTGTAAGAGGCTACAATGGCATGGTGGAAGGTGATATTTATAAAATGGATTCGAAATCGGTGGCCAACATCATTCAGCGTGGTGGTACGATTTTAAAAACAGCCCGTAGCGCTGCATTTTTTGAACCAGAAGGCCGACAAAAAGCATACGACAATCTTAAAAAATTTGGCATTGATGGCCTTGTAGTAATTGGTGGAGACGGAAGTTTTAAAGGAGCACAAAAATTTAGCAACGAATTTGATATCCCATGTATTGGATTACCGGGTACAATCGATAAAGACATTGCAGGTACCGATTTTACCATTGGATTTGATACAGCGGTAAATACTGCTGTAGAAGCCATCGATAAAATTAGAGATACCGCAGATGCCCACGACCGCTTATTTGTAGTGGAAGTTATGGGTAGAGACGCCGGATACATTGCTCTACATAGTGGTATCGCTACAGGTGCCGAAAACATTTTGATTCCTGAAACCAAAACAGATATTGAAGAACTAATTGCGTCTTTAACTGAAAAAGAAAAGCGTAAAAAATTAGTGAATTTAGTAGTGGTAGCAGAAGGTGATGAATTAGGTGGCGCCAATGAAATTGGAGCGATCATGAAAACGCGTTTACCCAACGCCGATATCAGAATTTGTATTTTAGGACATATACAAAGAGGCGGTGCACCTAGTTGCTTAGACCGCTTAATAGCAAGCCGCATGGGCTTTCATGCTGTTGAGTGTTTAATAGAAGGTCGCAACAATGTAATGGTTGGTATTGTAAACAACAAAGTACATTACACCCCACTTGACAACGCCGTAAAAGCAAAACAAAAAATATCACAAGACTGGTTTAAGATTGTAAAAATACTAGCCAGCTAATCTTGTATCATAAACTCCCAATAAGCAATAAAAGCAATTAAGCAAGAAAAGATTATGTCAAAAAATTTAGAGAAATACCTACACAGAAACATGGATAAGCAAGCAGGTCTTGCACACATGGATCACCGCACAAAAATCGTTGCAACTGTAGGTCCAGCTTGTGATAAATATGATCAGCTATTGGCGCTTGTAAAAGCAGGTGTAAACGTTTTTCGTTTAAACTTTTCACATGGTAGCCACGAAGACAAAAAAACAATCATCGACCATATTCGTACCATCAATAAAACGGAACCTTACAATATTGCTATTTTAGGTGACTTACAAGGGCCTAAATTAAGAGTTGGTGAAATTAAAGACAACGCACTAGATGCAAAAGTGGGCGATGTTCTAACCCTGACCAACGAAAAATGCATTGGCACACACGAAAAAATTTATGTCTCCTACCCTAACCTTGCTGGTGATGTGGTAATTGGCAATACCATTATGATTGATGATGGTAAAATTGAAGTGAAAGTATTATCGGTTGAAGCAAACGGTGACGTTAAGGTAACCGTAACCCTTGGTGGCATTATCTCTTCTAAAAAAGGATTGAACCTTCCAGATACAAAAATTTCTTTACCTGCTTTAACAGAAAAAGATATCATTGATCTTGATTTCATGATCAAAGAAGAGTTAGACTGGGTGGCACTAAGCTTTGTTAAAAGAGTAGCCGATATTGAAATGCTTAGAGGGATTTTGGATAAAAATAAGAGCAAGTCAAAAATCATTGCTAAAATTGAAATGCCGGAAGCGCTTACCAATATCAGAGAAATTATTTTAGCTTCTGATGGAATCATGGTGGCACGTGGAGACCTAGGTGTTGAACTTCCTGTTGAGCGTATTCCACTTATTCAAAAAGAACTCATCAGAAAATGTATCCATAGAGGCAAGCCGGTTATTGTTGCTACCCAAATGATGGAAAGCATGATCGACCGCGTTAAGCCTAACAGAAGTGAAATTACTGACGTTGCCAACGCCGTATTAGAAGGTGCTGACGCCGTAATGCTTTCTGGTGAAACCGCTGCTGGTAACCACCCTGCACTTGTGGTTGAAACTATGTGTAAGATTATTAAAGAAGTTGAAAAAACAGAATACCGTTATAACCGCTCTGAAGATTTAAAACCACAACCGCAATCACCTTCATTTTATAGTGACGCTGTTTGTTACAATGCCTGTAAAATATCTGAAGACGTAAATGCACACGCACTAGTGGGTATGACACAAAGTGGCTATACGGGTTTTATGCTTAGTAGCTTTAGACCTTCTTCTCCATTATTTATTTTTACCAAAGAAAGATCCTTGGTAAATCAATTAAGTTTAAGTTGGGGCGTACGCGCATTTTACTACGCCGAAGAAGAAAGCCTAGATGATATTATTACCGATCAAATTGGTATCTTAAAAGAGCGTGGTTTTGTAAAAGAAGGCGATGTAGTGGTAAATACCGGCAGCACCCCAATTGCAGACCACTTACCTACCAACGTAATTAAGCTTACAACTGTCAAATAATGACAAAATATTAATATTAATGCCTAAAAGATTCCTCAAAACGAGGAATCTTTTTTATTTTAGAGAATCAATAATTGCATACCCTATGAAAAAAGTATTTACAGCCCTCACCCTTTTAGTTTGCATGTTTGCAAATGCACAAGATGTGAGTATTATTCCGCAGCCTACCAGCTTAAAAGTAAATGAAGGCACGTTTAGTATTTCTGCAAAAACAACCCTTCAAATTAAAAGTGCTGGACAACAAAAAGCCGCTAATTTTTTGAATAAGTATTTACAAGAATTCTACGGGTTTCAATTAAAAGTTATTGTGGGTACTGGCGCAAAAAATGCAATTAGCTTAGTAAACACCAATGGCAATGCACCCAAAGGAACGTACACGCTAGAATCAACGAGTTATGGCGTTGCAATTAAAGGCGCCAATGAAGAAGGTGTATTTTATGGTGTACAATCACTAATACAATTATTACCCATTCAAAAATCTGCTACTTTAAATATTCCTGCTGTTAGCATTCAAGATCAACCAAGATTTGTTTATAGAGGGATGCATTTAGACGAAGGCCGTCACTTTTTTGGTATGGACTTTGTAAAAAAGTACATCGACTTTATTGCCATGTATAAATTAAATACATTTCACTGGCATTTAACCGAAGACCAAGGTTGGAGAATTGAAATCAAAAAATATCCTAAGTTAACAACTGTAGGTGGTTTCCGTAACGCTAATATTATTGGTCGTTACCCAGGTAAAGGAAGTAACAATACAAGATATGGTGGATATTACACCCAAGCACAAATCAAAGAGATTGTAAAATACGCTGCTGATAGATTTGTAACGATTATTCCTGAAATAGAAATGCCAGGTCATGCAAGCGCTGCTATTGCTGCATATCCAGAGCTTAGTTGTTTTCCAAACGAATCAACACCAGCAATCCCTACCATGCATAGTGCTGCAACACTAGAAGCTTTAAAAAAGCCAGGCACTAAAATTGTACAAGAAACATGGGGCGTATTTGATGATGTATTTGTGCCTTCAGACAACACTTTTACTTTTTTACAAAATGTACTAGATGAAGTAATGGCATTATTCCCTTCTACCTATATTCATATTGGTGGTGATGAGTGTCCTAAAGAATCTTGGAAAAGATCTGAGTTTTGTCAAAAACTTATTAAAGAAAAAGGCTTAAAAGATGAGCATGGTTTACAGAGTTATTTTATTGGCCGCATCGAAAAATATTTAAACAGCAAAGGCCGTCAAATTATTGGATGGGATGAAATTTTAGAAGGTGGCCTTGCGCCTAACGCTACTGTAATGAGCTGGCGTGGTGAAAAAGGTGGTATTGAGGCTGCTAAAGAAAAGCATACCGTAATCATGACTCCTGGTGGATGGATGTATTTTGACCACCAACAAAATAAAAAAGAAGATTCTGTAACGATTGGTGGATATACTACTATTCAAAAAGTATATAGCTACGAACCACTTCCTAAAGAAATGGATCCTGCCGATCATAAATATGTATTAGGTGCACAAGCCAATGTTTGGTCTGAGTATATGAATAATACAGCCAAAGTAGAATACATGGTATTCCCACGTATGAGTGCTTTAAGTGAAGTGTTGTGGACTTCTAAAGAAAATAAAAGCTGGCCGGCTTTTGAAAAGAAATTATTACATGAGTTTAAGCGTTACGATAATTTTAAAATCAATTATAGCAAGGCTTATTTTAACCCAGAGAATAACTAGTTTATATAGCAATACCGAAAAGACATGATAGACGCATTTGAAAAAGTTCCAGTCCAAATTTTCCCTTCCGCAGCTGATGGTTCTGCTTTTGTTGCACAGGAAATAGCTTCCCTTATTAAAGAAAAAGCAGCAGAAGGAAAAAGCTGTGTGCTTGGTTTAGCAACGGGCTCTACCCCAATTAAATTATACAAAGAGCTTGTAAGACTCCACAAAGAGGAAGGACTGAGTTTTAAAAATGTGATCAGTTTTAATTTAGACGAATATTTTCCAATAGATCAAGATGCACCACAAAGCTATTGGAGCTTTATGCATCATCATTTGTTTAACCACATAGATATAGATCCAAAAAATATCCATATCCCTAGTGGTAAATGGCCTAAAGATGAAATAAAAAAACATTGTGCCGATTATGACGCTGCCATTGTAAATGCTGGCGGTATCGATTTACAAATTTTAGGTATTGGAGGTAATGGCCATATTGGTTTTAACGAGCCTGGTTCAAGTATCATTTCAAAAACAAGACTTGTAAACCTTGCTAACAATACCAGACTTGCTAATGCGTACGAGTTTTCGCATTTGTCAAAAGTACCGCGCCTTGCAGTTACCATGGGTATTGGCACTATCATGCAATCGAAGCGTATTTTACTATTAGCATTTGGCAACAAAGGTGAAATTATTACTAAGGCTGCCGAAGGCGATGTAACTGATCAGGTTCCTGCAAGTATTTTACAAGAGCATCCTGATTGTGCATTTATTGTAGACACCACTGTTTCTGAATCATTAACGCGCATTAAATCGCCGTGGTTAACAGGCAACTGTGTGTGGGATAAAAAATTAATGAAGCGCGCTGTTATTGAGCTTTCATTAAAACTAGGCAAAGAAGTATTAAGCCTTACTGCCAAAGATTACAACGAAAACGGTTTAGCAGATTTACTCGTAGAAAAAAGCGATGCCTACGAAATTAATTTAGAAGTATTTTATATGCTGAGAGATAGCTTAACGGGTTGGCCAGCTGGCAAACCCAATGCTGTTATTCCGGCGCATCCAGAAAGAAGTAATCCTTATCCAAAAAAATGTTTGATATTTTCACCACACCCCGATGATGATATCATTAGCATGGGTGGAACGTTTATGCGTTTACATGATCAGGGTAACGAAGTACATGTAGCGTATCAAACCAGTGGAAATATTGCTGTATCTGACGAATTTGTAACACGCTTTTTAGATTTTGCTGTTGGTTTCGAAGACCTATTTGGTATCGATAATAAAAAAAGTCAAGAAATTTTACAAGCAGCGCGTAATTATATTGCGACCAAACAAAAAGGTGGTTTAGATTCTCCAGAAATTAGAGCGATCAAAGGTCTTATCAGACAATGTGAGGCAAAAGCAACTTGTAGATACGTTGGATTAAAAGAACATCAATATCATTTCCAAAATTTACCTTTTTATGAAACAGGTAAAATAGAAAAGAATCCAATGGGTGAAGCAGATGTACTTCAAACCATGGAACTCTTAAGAAAAATTCAGCCGCATCAAATTTATTGCGCTGGCGATTTAGCGGATCCACATGGTACACACAAAGTTTGCTTAGACGTTGTTTTTGAAAGTATGCGCCGTTTAAAAGCTGCTGGTGACGCTTGGGTTAAAGACTGCTGGGTTTGGTTGTATAAAGGCGCTTGGCAAGAGTGGGATATTTCAGAAATTGAAATGGCCATTCCAATGAGTCCTGACCAGGTTATTAAAAAACGCTTTGGGATATTTATACATCAATCACAAAAAGACAGTGTTCCGTTCCAAGGGTCTGATA
>JAOASV010000121.1 GCA_030158535.1 Sediminibacterium sp. | reverse complement strand
GGAAGCGCTTGGTGTTCAGTACGCGCCACTCATTGAGGTGTTAGGATCTGATATTATATCGCTTCATTGCCCACTCAATGAGCAAACCAAACACATCATTAATGCAGAAACACTGGCCTACCTAAAAAAAGGAGCAACCATCATTAATACCGGAAGAGGTGGACTACTAGATACAAAGGCAGTAATTGATGCCTTAAAAAATGGAACGATTGGTGCACTGGGATTAGACGTGTACGAACAGGAAGAAAAATTATTTTTCAAAGACTTGTCAAGCACCATCATTTTGGATGATACCATACAGCGCTTAATGAGTTTTCCAAACGTACTCATTACTGGTCATCAAGGATTTTTTACCCACGAAGCCCTAGAAAAAATTGCTGTTACCACACTGGATAATATTACAAAACTAGATCAACAACTAGCACTAGCTCCCGGCAACACTGTTGTCTGAAGCATTGCTACTACTATCTTCTGAACCGCTTTCTGGTAAAGGGTTTACAAAGAATTTATTTTGAAAAATAAGGAGTATAAATACACCAAGTGAAATAGATGCGTCGGCTACATTAAAGACAGGTCTAAAAAATTCGAAACTTTCACCACCCCATATTGGAAACCATGAAGGGAAATGTCCGTCTGTAACAATTGGGAAATAAAACATATCTACAACCCTTCCGTGAAACAAAGATGCATAGCCACCTGCAGCTGGAAATAAATGTGCTACATTTTGTGCAAAATAATCGCTTTGCTCAAAAATTAATCCATAAAATAAACTGTCAATTAAATTACCAAGCGCACCTGCATAAATCATAGCCGCACAAATAATAAAACCTTTGTGCATCCCTTTGCGTAAAAAATCACGGAGTAAAAAACTTCCCCAAATAACAGCACCCAGTCTAAATAAAGTGAGTGCTACTTTTCCAAAATCGCCACCAAATTTCCATCCCCAAGCCATGCCCTCATTTTCCACAAAATGAAGTCTAAACCATGTACCTAGCACGAGATGCTCCTCACCAATATGATAATTGAGCTTGATATAAAATTTAAGCGCCTGATCTATAAATAAAATGGCAATTATAATTCCAATAAGATGTTTTGCTTTCACTGGTGTCGCTTTTTTTAAAGTGGGTCAAAGATAAGATTTACTCTTCTATGTAAATCCTTTTTACACGTGCATTAATGCCACTCATCATTTCATACATATTAATACCGGACCATGTTGCAAGGGTTTCTATAGCAATATGTTCACCAAAAATTTCTACCTCATCCTGCAACGAAATATCTTTTACATCCGTTACATCAATCATTGTCATATCCATGCACACAAGCCCTACCACCGGACATAAAACGCCGTTTATATACATTTTACCGGCTCCACTGCTAAAGCGTCTGTCATAACCATCGGCATAACCTATACGCACGGTTGCAATACGGGTGTCAATTTGCATGATGGCAGCACGCACATACCCAAAAGAAGCACCAGCTCGCACCTGTCTAATTTGCGCTATCGTGGTTTTTAAAGTGGCCACTTTTCTAATGTCACTGCCTGCTGTAGCACTCGTGCCATAAAGCCCAATACCTACACGGACCATATCTAGCCTAGACGCCGGATGCCTTTGTACGGCATGCGAATTTGCAATATGTCTAATAAATGAATACCCGATATTTTCTTGTAGTATGTTGCAAACATTTTCAAATACAACTACCTGTTCACGCGTAAACGCATCATGAGCTGGGGAGTCACTCGCCACCAAATGACTCATGACAGATTTTACAATCATGCGCTGATCCGTCACTAATTTTTGAGCCAACAATGTAGCCTCCGAGGGTTCAAAACCCAACCGGTTCATGCCTGTATTTATTTTTATATGAATCCCATACGACGCAAGACCCTGAACATTTAAAAAAGATGCAAAGGCATTATAAATTTCAAAGGAATAAATTTCAGGTTCTAAACCATAGGCTACCATCGCTTCAAAACCTGCCTCGTCAGGGCTCATCACCATAATAGGTAAATGAATGCCAGCCCTACGGAGTTCAACACCTTCATCTACATAAGCAACGGCTAAATAATCCGTTTTCACGGAAGCAAGGGTTCTAGCAACTTCTGCACTTCCGTTTCCGTATGAAAATGCTTTTACAACCGCCATTAATTTGGTAGTTGACCCTATCGCATTTTGTATCTGCTTTACATTATGCGCAAGTGCGGTTAAATTTATTTCGAGTACTGTCTCGTGCATTTTTTGTTCCAACCAGTTTGCAATACGCTCAAATTCAAAAACACGAGCACCTTTTAATAAAATAATTTCGTTGGAAAAATCTTTAGGTCGAAACTGTTGCAAAAAAGAACTGGTACTCTCAAAAAAATAAAACTCCGTACCTGGTGCTAAAAATTCTTTTTCAATAACAGATTGATGCTTTTTTATTTGAGGCCCAATTCCAATAAAACGCTTAAGCCCAAGGGCTGCAGCGTGTTTGGCTACTTTACTATAAATATCCCTATTAGACTCCCCTGTTTCTGCAAAATCAGATACAATAATATTAGATGCTCTTTCAGCAGCCTGTGCCTGCAAATAAAATCCAGCGGCTACAAAAGAATCAAAATCTAAATCCCGGTCTCTTGTTTCTTTTAACAGATCATATTTATTTATGATTGTTATTTGAATTTTTTCATCATTATAAATCGCCTTACTTCCAAAAAATTTATTTTTAGCCGTATCAATAAATAAAAATCTATTATTATTCATTACTCCGGTAGCAGCTTCAATTGAAGCCGGAATAATAATC
>JAOASV010000120.1 GCA_030158535.1 Sediminibacterium sp. | reverse complement strand
AAATTACAATTAGGTCATAAGCAATTAGAAGAAGATCCTTGGAATGCATTAGAAGAAACTTTTGCAATTGGATCTTTACATGAAGGTACTGTTACCCGTAAGGATGACAAAGGTGCCCTTGTACAATTACAATATGGCTTAGAAGGATTCGTACCTAACCGTCACTTGAACAAAGAAGATGGTACACAGGTAAAAGCAGATGAAACAGCGCAATTTATGGTGATCGAATTTGATCGCAACGAAAAGCGTATTGTGTTATCACACGCTCGCCTTTGGGAACAAGTAATAGCTGAAGAAAAAGAAGTAGCTAAGAAAGAAGCCAAAGCGGAATCCGACAACACCAAGAAGGCAGTAAAAGCAGTTCAGTCTAAAGTAGAGAAGTCTACCTTAGGTGATTTAAGCGCTCTTGCTGACATCAAGGCTAAATTGCAGGAAGGTGAAGGTGGGAACTAATTAGTCCCCTTTCATTAGGAATAGGTCAAAAAGCTGTCTAACCACCCGGTTAGGCAGCTTTTTATATTTTTCTTAACTAGTTGATAGTCAATATCAGAAATCAAATTTCTAATTTGCTAACAATTAACTAATTTTGCCAACTTGTATGAATAGAATTGTAATTGTTTTTTTGGCGGCTTTTATACTGGTTTCCTGCTCCTCTAAGTTTTCTAAAATCTTAAAGAGCAAAGACGTTGAGTATAAGTATAAGATGGCGGAGCAGTATTATGCAAAAAAAGATTACAGCAAAGCGCAGGTTTTGTACGAAGATATTTTTCAGGTGATGAAAGGTACCCCTCGTTACGAAGACATGTATTACAAATTCGCGTACTCTTATTATTATCAAAAAGATTACTCGAATGCCGAAAACTTGTTCAAGAATTTCTTGGAAAACTTTCCAAGTTCTAGCAAGTTAGAAGAAATAGAATACATGCGTGCGTATTCGTTCTTTAAAGAATCACCAAAAGTAGATTTAGATCAAACCAATACCAATAAAACCATGCAGTTAATGCAGGTGTTTATTAATGGACATCCAGGTTCTAAAAGAGTTTTGGATGCAACAGAAATTATAGATCAGTGCAGAGAGAAATTAGAAGAAAAAGAATTTAAAGCAGCACAACTTTATTTAAACCTAGGTTATTATAAAGCAGCAGCGGTGGCTTTTGGTAATGTGTCAGACAATTTTCCGGATTCTAAAAGAGCAGATTTGTATAAGTACCAAGTAGTGGTATCTTATTATAAATACGCCGAAATGAGTTACGAAGAAAAGCAACAAGAGCGTTATGCAAAAGTGATTGTAGAATGTGACGATTTTTTAGAACGCTACAATACAAGTAAGTATGTGGCTGATGTAAATAAATACAAAACAGCATCTTCAAATTATTTAAACAATACAAAAAAATGAGTAAGCTAAGAAGACAATTAAGTGCCAACACGCCAAGCGTTGTTGAAACGAAGAGCCTAATAGATATCAAAGCAAAAACTGGTAATTTATACGAGTCTATTGCTATTGTGGCACGTAGAGCCAATCAAATCAATGTATCTATTAGAGAAGAATTGCACAACAAACTAGAAGAGTTTGCAAGTCACACCGATAGCTTAGAAGAAATTCATGAAAACAAAGAGCAAATCGAAATCTCTAGAGCTTACGAAAAAATGCCTAATCCTGCTATTTTAGCAACCCAAGAATTTATGGAAGGCAAAGTGTATTACAGAAAAAACGAAGAGAACGATCTATTCCGTTAATTCAATTACCCTATTCTATACAAAAAGACAGTTTTTTAACTGTCTTTTTTTGTTAATTTAGAGTATCCTATTTGACCTGCTATGAAGTTTGCAAACACATTACTTACCTTATTATTTGTTGCTGTTTTTTCGGGCGCCAAAGCCCAGGAATTGCAGGCTAGGGTAACCGTGTTATCCAATAGGGTAGCAACCACTGTTGACCGTAAAATATTTGCAACGCTTCAAACGCAGTTAACAAACCTGCTCAACAATAGAAAGTGGACCTCTGACATATACAAGCCTCAAGAAAAAATAGAGTGTAGTTTTATTGTAAACATTGAGTCGATTGTTGAAACCAATGTATACAAGGCCACTTTAAGTATTCAAGCGGCCAGACCCGTTTATGGTTCTACTTATAAAGCCAGTATGGTTAATTTTCAGGACCCCGATGTAACTTTTAAATACCAAGAATTTCAACCCCTCGAATTCAATGAGGCAAGGGTGCAGGGAACAGATGCAGGTATCGCTAATTTGCCCGCTATTTTTGCGTATTACGCCTACATGATCATTGGACTAGATTACGATTCTTTTGCACTAAAAGGCGGTGAATTGTATTTTAGAAAAGCGCTTAATATTGTGAACAATGCTCCAGAAGGAAAAGGGATTCAGGGGTGGAAAATGTTTGACGGACTGCGAAACCGTTTTTGGCTCGTTGAAAACGTAACCAATGCGCGAAACAACGTTATCCATGATATATTTTACGGTTATTACAGAAATGGGTTGGATCATTTGATAGACAACGAAGCGCTTGCGCAAAGTTCTATACTTGCAACGCTGATTCAACTGCAAACATTTGCGCAGGAAAATCAAAATAGTATGATTCAGCAGTTTTTTTTACAAAGTAAATTCGCAGAATTATCCGGCATTTTTAAAAAGGCAAAAGCAGCGGACCGCTTAAAAGCCACCGAATTATTATCGGTACTTGATCCTACCAATGCACCAAAATATAAAGAAGCACTACAATGATGAAGCGACTCATTTATCTATTTGTTGTAGTGCTCCTTGTGGCGTGTAATAGCGGAACGCCTAAAAATGTACTACCGGTAAAAACCATGAAAGTGGTTATGTTTGATATGCTTAAGGCCGATGAATGGTATGCCCGAAAACTAGTAGGGGATACGCTACTATTAAAAGTAAAAGAAGACATTCCTTTGTATGAGCAGGTGTTTGCAGTACATAAGCTTTCTAAAAAACAGTTTTTTGATAGCTATCATTATTACGAATCACATCCTGTAGCCTACAAAGAATTGGTTGATTCATTAGAGTCATATGCCAATATGCAAAAACTAAAAACCTTAAAAAAATAAACAATATTTATTTTCACTTGTTACAATAAAAAACAAAACATATGAGTTTAACAACCGGCACCACAGCACCTAATTTTAGTTTATTTGACACCGATAAAAACTTGGTTCATTTAGCAGATCAAAAAGGCAAGAACGTAGTTTTATTGTTTTTCCCTTTAGCATTCACGGGCGTTTGCACCACAGAGCTTTGTTCTATCAGAGATAATATTGCAGTGTACAACAATACCAGTGCAACTGTATTTGGCGTTTCTGTAGATTCTTTGTTTGCCCTTGGCAAGTTTAAAGAAGAGCAAAATCTTAACTTCCCTTTACTAAGCGATTTTAATAAAGATGCTGCTAAGGCATTTGGTGTTTTATACGATGTATTCCCAGCTTTTGAAATGCAAGGTGTTAGCAAGCGCGCCGCTTTTGTAGTTGATAAAGAAGGTGTTATTCAGTACGCCGAAGTATGTCCTACACCTGGTGATTTGCCAAACTTTGCGGCTATTCAGGAAACCCTTGCAAAACTAGCTTAATCTAGTTTTACGTATCTTTGTTCTAATTAGGTACAATCAATGACCAAAAGGAACTTATTAATACTATCTATTTTATATACCATTACTACCGGTTTTATACCTGGTAGTAATGGTTATTATGATTCCTTTTTAACTGCGCCTACTACTTCTAAAGTATTGCGTTTTTTTCCCAACCCAGCTACTACCGTTATCAATTTTGAATTTGACAAATCGGTGGAGTCTACAAGCGTAATCGCGATCTATAGTTTCTACGGAAAAAAAATGGGCGAGCAGCGTTTATCCAACAAAAAAGTAAGCTTTATTTTAGACGAAAATTACACGCGTGGCCTGTATGTTTTTCAACTCCGCGACCAAGCAGGTAGACTTATTGAGTCTGGTAAATTTCAGGTAAGTAAGTAATACATTTACCTTACTTATTTATCCGTCACTTCTACAATTAAAAATTTCAAATAGTTGGTATTTTCCATGCCCCAAATAATAGGGTGATCAGATGCTTGCGCTTGAAATGTGACTTGTCTAATTTTTTTGCGCGCATCTTTAGCTGCCATTTCAATGGTTTGCAAAAAGAGTTCGGGTTGCACTAGATTGGTACAGCTAGACGTTACTAAAAAGCCTCCATTTCTAATTAATTTCATACCGCGCAAATTGATTTCTTTGTACCCGGTAATTGCTTTTTGAATACTTTCTCTACTCTTGGTAAACGCAGGTGGGTCAAGCATTACAACGTCATACTGTCTGCCGTCTTTACCCCATTGTTTCAGTACATCAAAAGCGTTCATCGCTTCAAATTTACAGACATCAGCGAGGCCATTTAGTGCCGCATTTTTATTGGCTTGTGCTACGGCGTTTTCTGAAATATCTAAACCCAACACAGACTTAGCACCATAATGTGCTGCGTGAATTTCAAAAGTTCCGGTATAGGTAAATGCACCTAAAACGTCGGCGCCTTTTACAATATGCTGAATGGCTTTTCGGTTGTCTTGTTGGTCTAAAAAGTATCCTGTTTTTTGTCCATTTTCTATGTCTACATGAAAGCGCAATCCGTTTTCATTGATGATGATATTTGTATCAAATGGCTCCGATAAAAAACCTTTTATTTGGGTAAGTCCTTCGAGTTCTCTTACAGGCACATCGTTTCTTTCGTAAATACCTTTTGGCGTAAAAATGGTGTTAAGGGCTTCCACAATGGCAGGCTTCCAATGGTCCATGCCTAATGACAAGGTTTGTAAAACAAAATAGTCATTGAACTTATCAATAATAAGGGCAGGCATTTGATCTGCTTCTCCAAAAACCAAACGACAGTTTTCGGTGTAGCCAATTTTTTGACGGTAAGCCCAGGCTTCTGCAATTCTGCGGTGAAAAAAGGCCGCATCAATGGTTTCTGGCTTTCTAGTGAGTAAGCGTACTAAAATTTGGGATTTTGGGTTAATATACCCCCTGCCAGCAAATTTTCCATCGGCATAATGAACATCTACGGTAGCAGCTGGCTCGATAGGGCCGTCAATTTTGTCTACTTCATTGCCAAATACCCAAGGGTGACCATTTGCGATACGCGCCGCAATCTTCTTTTTTAGAAACAACTTTGTCATGTCTGCGAAGATAAGGCGGATTAATCTGCCAATTTTTCCCTTTTCTTTGCAACGGCAAAATTTTTGCCATATAGATGGGGTAAATTAATATGCAATAGTTATGGAAGAGTCAATACCAAACGAAATGGAGCAAAATATTGAAAATGAGCTCAATACCGATGAAAATGTGCCTGGAACCGAGGAAGATCCAATAACCAAGCTTGAGGCCGAATTACAGGAGCAAAAGGACAAATACCTGCGCTTAATGGCAGAGTTTGATAATTATAGAAGAAGAACCTCTAAAGAGCGTTTAGAGCTTATTCAAACGGCTGGCAAAGACGTTATTGTATCGATGCTTGATTTGCTTGATGATTGCGACCGTGCCGAAAAGCAGTTGCAAAGTTCAGATGATATCGCGGTTCAAAAAGAAGGCATTCAACTTGTTTTTAATAAATTGCGTTCAACCATGCAATCTAAAGGTGTTAAAGTGATGGAGAGTATCCATCAGGACTTTGATGTAGAAAAGCATGAAGCCATTACTGAAATTCCTGCACCAACCGAAGACTTAAAAGGAAAAGTAATTGATGATGTGATTAAAGGGTATTATTTAAATGATAAAATTATCCGCTTTGCAAAAGTGGTGGTAGGAAAATAAATGCGCAATGGCAAAAAGAGATTTTTACGAAATATTAGGGGTATCTAAATCTTCATCTGCTGATGAAATAAAAAAAGCATACCGTAAAGTGGCGATGCAATATCACCCAGACAGAAATCCAGGTGATAAAGAAGCAGAAGATAAATTTAAAGAAGCTGCAGAAGCCTATGAGATTTTAAGTGACGCTGATAAAAAAGCAAAGTATGACCGTTTTGGTCACAATGCTTTTGGCCCAGGAACAGGTGGTGGCGCTTCTCATAGCTCTAATATGGATGATATCTTTAGCCAGTTTGGAGACATGTTTGGTGACGATGCTTTTGGTTCATTTTTTGGCGGCGGTGGAAGATCAAGAGGTGGTGGAGGTAGAGCCGCAAGAGGACAGCGCGGAAGCAATTTGCGCATTAAAATCAAATTGAATTTTGAGGAGATTGCAAAGGGCGTAAATAAAAATGTAAAAGTAAAAAAGCATGTTACTTGTACCGGTTGCGGTGGTAATGGTGCTAAAGATAAAAACAGCGTTCAAACATGTAGTTCATGTGGTGGTAGTGGACAGGTTCGTAAATTGACCAATACCTTTTTAGGTCAAATGCAAACTGTTACTACTTGTTCGTCTTGTAATGGAGAAGGAACAACTGTTACTGCTAAATGCGGCACTTGTAAAGGTGAGGGTAGAATGTATGGCGAAGAAACCATTTCTATTGATATCCCAGCAGGTGTGCAAGAAGGCATGCAATTAAGCATGAATGGAAAAGGTAATGCAGGAGAAAGAGGTGGAAGTCCTGGTGATTTAATCATTCAAATAGAAGAAGAAACGCATCCAGAATTACAACGCGATGGACTCAATGTAGCCTATGATTTGCACTTGAATTTTGTAGATGCTGTTTTTGGAACACAGGTTGAAGTACCAACCATTGATGGTCGTGCAAAAATTAAAATTCCAGCAGGTACGCAAAGCGGCAAAATATTTAGACTCAAAGGAAAAGGTTTCCCAGAAGTGCAAGGTTATGCAAAAGGAGATCAGCTCATATATGTAAATATTTGGACGCCACAGGCCGTATCTGACGAAGAAAAAGCGATGCTAGAAAAACTCCAGTCAAGTGATAATTTCAAGCCTAATCCAAGTAAATCGGATAAGAGCTTTTTTGACAGAGTAAAAGAAGCCTTTAATTAATTTGCTTACAATTTTAGGGTGTTGGTTTATTCTGCAAGTTTGTAAATATCCTTGCTGTTTCTGCCATATCCATCATAGTCTAATCCGTAGCCTAGCACAAATTTATTAGGGATTGAAAAGCAACAATAATCGATAGGCACTTCAAATACCGTTGCATCTGGCTTGTGCAGTAACACACCAATTTTAAGTGATGCTGGCTGCTGGTTATGCAATTGTGGTAAAAAGGTATGAAGTGTTTTACCCGTATCAATAATGTCTTCTAAAACAATGATATGTCTATTGGTAAGATCTATGTCTAGGCCAATGGCTGTTATTACTTGTCCGGTTGAGGTAGTGCCTTTATAGGACGCGAGTTTGATAAAACATATTTCTGCTTCTATGGTAATGGATTTAAATAAATCGGAAGCAAACATGAAGGAGCCGTTTAATACAGCAATAAACAAGGGCTTTTTGCCAGCATAATCAGTATTGATTTGACCAGCAAGTGCAGCAATTTTTTCTTGGATAAGAGCTTCTGGTAAAAATATTTCGAAACTTTTTCCGTGTAGTTGAATCGTAGACATATCCTTATTTTTTCTTTCCTTTTTTAGATTTTTTAGTTTTTTTGGTACTCGGTTTTGAAACCGCCTCTGCTCTCAATTTAATTTTTTGTCCAGCTTTTAAGATGCTATCTTTTGCAATAGATGGATTGAGTGCAAGTACTGTGCTTAAAAGAACACCTTCTTTTTGGGCTATGCTGTAAAGTGTTTCAGACCCTAATGTAGCATGACTTTCAGACGCGCCATATTTCTGTTTCTTTTCAATAAATAAAATACGGTCTTGGTCTAAAATATTCATTTCAGCAAGCTCATTGTATTCGAATAATTTACTTAAACTAATTTTCTGCTGGTTTGCAATGGCAAGAAGTGAACTTCCTTTGGTCGCAACAATGGCCTTGGTATGATTGATAGTTACTTTGGTATTTTCAAGTAAACTTACAGGAGTAGGTGTCACGTCTTTTGTTGGTGCAGGTGTTACTTCTTTAGTTGGTGCAGGTGAAACTTCTTTGATATTAGATGGGGTCACTTCTTTGGTTGTAGTAGGCGACACTTCTTTGGTAGGAGCTGGTTGAACAACTGCAGCCACCGTGTTGGTTGTTTCAGGTTGTTTTGCAGGAGGTTTTGTAATTTCAAAATCAATCCCTTTTTTCTTTTGCTCAATGGCGATTAGCGTGTACTGCGCTAAATCATAATCATTGATTGCTTTAATTAATTGTGCCGGATAATTTGGATTGGTAGCATATCCAGCTTGTTTGAGTCCAAATGCCCAGCTTGTAAAATCTCTAACATCTAGTTTAAACAAAAATGCATAGTGCGTTCTTGTTTTTAAAAAATTAGAGTGATCAATATAGGAAGCTTCTGCATTATCGTATACTCTAAAACATTCGCCGTTGGCGTCATCATTGTGGTAAATTTTTGGTCCTCTCCATTCTGTTTTGCATTTAATGCCAAAATGATTATTGGCTTCAGTGGCGAGCCTGCTTTTCCCTGTTTGTGACTCTAGAATGGCTTGACCTAATTTAATGGCAGCAGGAACGCCTGTTCTAATTTGCTCCTGCATGGCAATGTTTTTATGCTGATTGATATAGGCAGCTGTTTCTGGGCCAATTGTTTGTGCAATACCACTCACTGATAGGATGGTAGCGGTCAAAAGAATGCATATAAATTTTAAGTTCATAGTTCGTTTTTTTGGATCAGTAACATGCCATCTCTAACTGTTAATAAGACTTGTGTGGTTCGCGGGTCATTTTTTACGTGTTCGTTAAATGCATGAATGGCTATTGCATTTTTTCCTGAAATAGTTTCTGCTAATACTTCTCCATGGAAAAGTACATTGTCAGCAATCATGATCCCGCCTTTTGCAAGCTTTGGTAGTAACATCTCATAGTACTCGGTATAGCCCGTTTTGTCGGCGTCTATAAATACTAGATCTAATTCATTTGGAAGGGCTGGTATAAGTTCTTTGGCATCACCAATGAGTAGTTCAATTTGATGTGCAAATTTACTTTGTTTAAAATAACGGTTAGCAGTTTGAGCGTCCTCTGTTCTGTTTTCTATGGTGTACAGCTTTCCTTTTGCATCCAGCCCTTTGGCTAGACATAGCGCGCTGTAACCAGTAAATGTTCCAATTTCTACAATACGCATGGGCTTTTTAAGGCAAGACAACATGCTTAAAAACTGCCCTTGTACTTCGCCACTCAGCATGTGAGCTTTTGGATGCGTCGCCCTTGTTTCGTTTAATATCAATTGCAATAGAGGATCTGCGGGTGTTGTAAAAACATCCGAATAGGACACCGCTTGATCTATGATAAATGGAACTGACATTAAATTATTAAATCGCGGTTTCTTTTTTAGAAATAAGCAGAAGACCTATAAATGTAATGAGTCCATTAATGATAAGTAGCTCGAGGCCAATTTCAAAAGATCCAAAGAGTGCCTTTTGATTGATATCAATTAATAAACAAAGTAATGGAGAAAGTATACAAACAAGTGGTACCCATTTGTCTAGCACGTTTCTTTTTAAAATAATACCGAAGGTAAAGAGTCCTAGTAGTGGGCCATAGGTATATGCGGCTACTTTTAATATAACCCCAATCATGCTCGGATTGTCAATCCATTTGTACACCATTACAAATAATAAAAAAACGAGTGCAAATCCAATATGTATTCTTTGTCTAATGGTTTTCTTTTTTGCTTCGTCCCAATCTTCTCTGCGCTGCATTCCCAAAATATCAATGCAAAACGTAGCGGTAAGTGCTGTAATGGCGCCATCGGCACTTGGAAATAATGCGGATATTAGTGCAATGATAAAAATAATGGACATAGCAGGTGGCATATGCTCAAGTGCTATACTTGGGAACAATTTATCGCCAGTAAGGGATAAGCCATTTGCACTTGCATACAAATAGAGTAGCCCACCTAAAAACAAGAATAGGGTAATAACAACAAGCATGGTAAAGCCTAGCGTGATTACATTTTTTTGCGAATCTTTTAAGGTCTTTACTGAAATGTTTTTTTGCATCATCTCCTGATCCATTCCGGTCATGGTGATGGTTACAAAGGCTCCTGCTAATATTTGTTTCACAAAAAACAACTTGCTAGATGGTTCCGTAAAAAAGATTTTAGTATAGCCTTTGTCTGCCATAGTAGATAAGCTTTCAAAGAATCCTACATGTAGTTGGTTTAGGATATAAAACACACATATCACAAGTCCCAAAAGCATGCAAGATGTTTGTAGTGTATCGGTCCAAACAATCGTTTTAACACCACCTTCATAAGTGTATAAAAGAATCATAAGAAGTATGATCAGGGTAGTTGCCCAAAACGGCACATGAAAACTTTGTAGGATGGCGTCTTGTAAAATACGCACTACTAAATAAAGCCTTGCAGTTGCCCCAAGTGTTCTTGATAATATAAAAAAAGAAGCACCTGTTTTATAAGAAGCAACACCAAGACGGGTGCTTAAGTAATTGTATATCGAGGTTAAATTGAGCTTGTAATACAAAGGAAGAAGTACATAAGCGATGGTTAAATAACCAATTACATAACCGAGGGTAATTTGTAAATAGGAAAATGCATTTACGTAATTGGTGCCACCAACAAGGGTGCCTACTTGCCCTGGAACGCTAACAAAAGTAACGCCGCTTAATGAAGTGCCCACCATGCCAAATGCCACAAGCATCCAATTGCTATTTCTGTTGCCAATAAAGAAGGAATCGTTGGTACTATTTTTACCCGTGACTTTAGCTACCACAAGTAGGATTAGAAAGTAAACTATTACAAAAGAAAATAAAACAATGGGCGACATAGCAATCGTTATTTTTTGTTAAATTGTAGGCCTTAAAGGTAAGGATATTGAGCCTTTTTCACGCATAAGAATCTGATATATGTCTATACAAACGGTGGCTGTTTTTTGTGGTTCTAAAGATGGGCTAGACCCTCAGTTTTTACAGGAGGCAACGACCTTTGGAAATTTACTAGGTGCAGCAGGGATGAGCCTTGTTTAGGGGGGAGGGAATAAAGGTCTAATGGGTGCAGTAGCGAGTGGTGCTATGGCGGCCGGCGTAAAAGTGATTGGCGTCATACCTGAACTCTTAATTGCTTGGGAGCATCAGCACGAAGGCATTACAGAATTACATGTCGTTTCTGATATGCATGTAAGAAAAAAGATGATGTATGAACTATGTGATGCTGCACTTATTATGCCAGGTGGCAATGGAACGCTAGATGAACTTTTTGAAATGCTAACTTGGAATACCTTAAAAATCCATGACAAAAAAATTATCTTGCTTAATTGTAATGGATTTTATGATAACCTGATGGCGCATATGCGCACGATGCAAGCGCAGGGCTTTTTATATGAAAATGTAGAACACCGCTTAATGGTAGCGAGCACAGCAGAGGAAGCAATGCAGCTACTACAAAGTTTTTGATACAACTCCTTAGTCAAAAATTTTACCCACGTTTAAAATATTATTGGGGTCAAATGTTTGTTTAATTGAACGCATGAGTCTTAGATGCGTTTCCGAAAAAACAGTTTTCAAAAATGGCTTTTGAATAAGTCCTACGCCGTGTTCTCCACTAATGGTTCCACCCAAACGCGCAATGAGTTGAAATAGCGGCATCAGTGCAGCTGTCATTTCAGGATTGTTGTAGCTATTTTTAATGGTAGGGTGGTTGATGCGAATATGCAAATTACCATCACCAGCATGACCATAACAAACTACTTTAAATCCATTAGTTGCCGCAATTTCTTTAACACCTTTAATCAGTTTAGGTAGTTCGGCTCTTGGCACAACGGCGTCTTCTTCGATGGTAAAGCCAGCCATAACAGCTGCTTCATTTGCTTTTCGGCGAATTTTCCAAAGTTCATTTTTTTGTTCTGCGTCTTCTGCAAAATAAATTTCACCTACTTCGTAGTTGTTTAATACTTCTGAAATAGCTTCCATCTCATTCATTAAAACGTCTAGGTTATTGCCATCTACTTCTATTATTAAATGTGCTGCTAGGCCGTCAGTTAATTGCACGGCGGTGCTGTCTAATAATTTAGTAGCAAGGGTAATGGCGTCAATTTCCATAAGCTCCATGGCACTTGGTGTAATGCCCGCTCTAAAAATGGCACTTACTGCTTCACTTGCTTTTTCGAGGTTATTGAAAGGAGCAAGCATTAATAAATCATACTTTGGATGTGGTATTAGGCGGAGTACAATTTTAGTAACAATGCCTAGCGTGCCTTCGCTACCAACAATTAATTGGGTAAGGTTATATCCCGTTGCATTTTTTAAAACATTAGAGCCCGTCCAAATAATTTCGCCGGTAGGTAGTACTACCTCTAAGTTTAAAACATAATCTTTTACAACACCATATTTTACAGCCTTAGGGCCGCCTGAGTTTTCAGAAATATTGCCGCCTATAAAACAACTCCCTTTACTTGCAGGGTCGGGCGGGTAAAAAAGTCCTTTTTCTTTAACAGCATTTTGCAATACTTCAGTAATAACACCAGGCTCGGTGGTTACTTGTAAATTGCGTTCGTCTATATCAAGTATTTGATTGAGTCTTTCGGTAGATAATAGTACGCCACCTAAGTGTGGGAGTGCACCGCCTGTTAGTCCAGTACCTGCTCCTCTTGGTGTAACGGGTAATAAATGTTCGTTGCAGATTTTTAAGATCGCAGCAATTTCATCCGCAGTTTTAGGCTTTACAACAACGGCTGGTAGGTACAATAAATTTTCGGTTTCGTCTTTACCATACCGGTGTAAGCTTTCTTCATCAGCTACTACCAAATC
>JAOASV010000119.1 GCA_030158535.1 Sediminibacterium sp. | reverse complement strand
TACCCACCTTATCAAAACGATATAAGTAAAGCAGCAAAGCTTGGAAATAATAAAGTCGAAATTGCGGTTACCAATAACTGGGCTAATAAATTAATTGGTGACGAACAGGAGCCTGAAGATATGGAGTGGGGAACAGATAGAGGAGAATTTGGAAGGGCTATAAAAGCCTATCCAGATTGGTTTATTCAAAACAAGCCAAGGCCTTCTAGCAACCGAAAAACATTTTCTATTTGGCATTACTATCGAAAAGGAGATGTAACAAAGCCAGCTGGTTTACTAGGTCCCGTTCAACTCATTTTTGAGCGTAAACAAATATTGTAAGGATAGATAATGGTACTTAATTTATTTTCCTACTAGGTGTAACTTGGTTTGTCTACCACCAATATACCTAAATCCATTTTCATCAAAATAGCCATCTTGCTCTAGCATGATGCGAATGGTTTTTTTCCATTCTTTAATGTCAACGGCTGCATTTAGTTCAATGGAATAAGCTGTTTTTAAGTGCATGGGAAAATCGCCAGTTCCTGGCACCCCTTCTTGCATATCCCACATACCAATGGCAGGGCCTGCTGCGTGACCATGAAAGCCAATAGGATGTGTGTAAATGGTAGCGTTGATATTTTCTTTTTTTGCTTGTGCTAGCGCGCTTGCTAAAATTTGATTGCCTGTTTTATTTTCCTCAAACTGACTGGTTAAAATATCTTGTAAACGGTTGCCGGTTTCCATCGCTTTTTGTAAATAAGAGGGAGCGTTTGCTTCGTTAGGTTTTAAAACATAAGCGTGCTCCTGAATATCTGTATTTAAGCGCAAATAAGTGATACCGAAGTCTACGTGTAGTAAATCGCCTTGCATAATAATGTCTTTACCATTGTAGCCCTTACTGGTAAAGGCTGTTAAGTGATCAAATACCACCGAGTCGTTGCGCTGTATTTCTACGGATGGATGAAACCAAGTTGTAAAACCTCTTTTAATAATTTCTTGACGGTACCACCATACTAGGTCTTCGGTGGTGGTTATGCCTGGCGTTATCACTTTGCTGCTAAAACCTTTGGCAATAATATCCTTGCTCATTTTAATGAGTTGCGGATAAAATTGCATTTCTCTTTCTGTTCTTGTTTCTAGCCAAGCAACCGCTAAAGGTTCTGACGAAACAAGCTTAGATTGATAACTTACGGGTAACTTTTGTTTGAATGTTTCATATCCGGTGTGGTCTAAACCGTCGGCATGACCAAAATTAACTGAGGTGTTAATGCCAATTTTTTTAGGCTGATATTGTGTAACGATTGCTGTTAAAGCATCCCACTGGTCTGGGTGGGCTTTCATGCCCCAGGCCGCTTTGATTTCGTTTCCAACACTATAGCGCGCTACAGCTAATTTTTTATAGGTTTTAGTTTGAGGGTTGTAATAAAAAACAAGAATAGTTCTTCTTCTTGCGCTAATCCAAGTAGCTGGTAGCATCGTTTTCACAATTGGGTCCTCGTTATACTCTCTAGTGATAAGTACCCACATGTCTATACCGTTTTTTTTCATGAGTGACGGAAGCAAATTATTGAGTCGATCAGCAAGGACTTCATCAATTACGGTAGCTTGTTGGCGCAGTGGCAGTACTTGTGCGTTTAATTGCAAGCACAAAAATAGTAGACCGGATAATATCAACTTTTGCATATGTCTTGTTTCAAGTGAATTCTTGAATACAAGTTAATTTTTATTTTATAATTAGCACATGGTAATGATAAAATAATATAAGGGCATGCCTATTGTTATATTAATTGGAAAAGTGATGGCTAGAGCCATTGGAATAAACAGGCCTGGATTTGATTTTGGGGCAGCAATTTTCATGGCTGCGGGAACAGCAATGTATGAGGCGCTAGCAGCCAATATCGAAAAAATAAATTGATCAGAAGTATCGTGTGTTATAAAGTGGCTAATGTATGCTACAACGCAGCCGTTAAAAAGTGGAACAATGGTGGCAAATAAGAAAGGGGTAACGCCGTAGTTAAATAGGTCTTTTAATTTACTTCCGCTTATGATACCCATGTTTAAAAGAAAAATGGATAAAAATCCTTTAAATATATCTGTTGTAAAGGGTCTAATGCCTTCGGCTTGAAGTGGATTGGCTAAAAATCCAATAATTAAACTTCCTAAAATCATCACAACACTTCCGTTTGTTAACGCATGTTTGACAAGACCGCCTATGCGCTGTTCTTTTTGTTGATCAAAAATGGACATTAAAAAAATAGAAATAATAATTGCCGGAAACTCCATTAGTGCCATAATAGCTACCATATGGCCGCTAACGGGATATCCTTTTAGTTCAATGTACGTTACAGCTGTAACAAACGTAACGGCGCTTACACTTCCGTAGGCAGCTGCAATGGCTGCGGCGTCGTATATATTAAGTTTACGTTTTAGTAAAAAAAAGGTGTAAAGTGGGATGAATATCGATAGTGAAAATCCAAAAAATAATTTAATAACCAGCGCCTGGTTAAAATGTTCGTGAGATAATTCTTGTCCTCCTTTAAATCCAATAGAGAATAGTAAATAGAGTGAAATAAATTTTGAAGTATGATCTGGTATGGAAAGATCGCTTTTTATCAGTACGGATACGATACCAAGAATAAAGAAAAGTAATGCTGGGTTTGTTAAATTCTCTAATAGTAAGCTAAAGTTCATGGGTCTGTTTAGATGCGGGTATATACTAATATTTTTTAAAACGTTTTATGGCTAGGCAGACAATAGAAACCAGTGTTAGTGGAATAAGAAGTAGCGGATTTGTAATAAGTGTGGAAAGG
>JAOASV010000118.1 GCA_030158535.1 Sediminibacterium sp. | reverse complement strand
TGTAAATACTTCATGTCCAAAACGGTCGTAAATTTTAAAGTATTTAATTGCGGTAACACCCACATATATAGGTTTGAAAATAGCATTGTCTCTATTGTTACTTGCTGGTATAAATGCCCTTGGCAAGAAGATATCAGTTCCAGGGAATCCCCAGATTTCTTGCTTGTCTGTAATGGTACATCCAGCCGAATCTATTATGGTGATTTTATAGGTTGTTTTTGGATGCTGCACATTAATGGTAACGCATCTACTATCAATAGGATTAATGTCTGTGCTTGGAGACCATGTGTATTTATCGCCACCTGGGAGAGCGCATAAACTTTGTGCTACATTGTACTGAAGGTATTTTATAGCATATACAGAATCTCTTCTTCTATCTATAATTTTTAAAGGAACCGTTATAGAATCTTGTAAAAATGGACAAAGGTTGCCACTCACAACTAATTGAACAGGGAACGTGCCAGTGCGTTTATAAATATGTACTGGATTTGTTGAACTGCTAAACGAGTTGTCCCCAAAATTCCATTTCCAAGAACCTAATCTATCTGCATAGCCAGCAACACTAGAATCTCTAAAGAAAATAGGTGTTTCGACACAATAGTTTTCGATGCCAAATTTAGCTTTAGGATATCCAATAACAGTAACAGAATCTACAAAGGTAGAAGTCATACAAGAGCTGTCAGCTCTAACTGTTAATCGAACACCAAACTTTCCAGCAAATTTGAATCGATGTGTTGGATTAGCTGTGTAATTAAGTGGGATGCCATCACCAAAATCCCAAGTATATGAAATAAACTGTGTACTACCATAACCAAGTGTTGATGTATTCACAAATGGAATTGAATCTGTCAAACAAATTTGTTTAGGCATTACAAATGCAGCTTTTGGAGAACCATACACAATTAATTGTTTGATAAGTGGAAGAGAGGTACAACCTTCATTATTGGTAACAGTAAGGGTTATAAAATACTTGCCTGGTTTTCTAAACACATGTGTTGGGCTTTGAAGGGTTGAGCTATTTCCGTCACCAAAATTCCAATTCCAATTACGGATAGTTGTTGGGGCATAGGTAGAAGATAAGTCTGTAAACTTAACTTGAATGGTGTCCATACAACTTATGCTATCGCTCATATTAAAGGATGCAATTGGCGCATCAATTAGTAGTGGATACACAACTGAATCTTTTAAGTTCGGGCATGCAAGTCCACTCACAAGTAGTTTGATATTATATGTCCTTAAACTACTAAATCTGGTTGTTGGACTTGGTTGATTGCTAAAGTTTCCATTGTCAAAAGTCCATTTCCATGCACCAAGGGTATCTGCGAAACCAACTTTTGAAGTATCTATAAAGTTTACAGGACTGTTTACGCAATTAAATTGATGGGTAAATCCAGCTTTAGGGAATCCTGCAACTGTAATTGTGTCATAAATAGTAGATGTAGTACAAGAACTATCAGCTTTTACTCTAAGTGATACCACAAAAATACCAGGTCTTGTAAATACGTGACTAGGGTTTGCATTTGTATTCACACTAGAGCCATCACCAAAGTTCCATTCTGATGCAAACGTTGATGTTCCATGACCTAAAACGGTATTGTTTGTAAATCTAATGGTATCAGTTTGACATACTTTTTTAGGCATCGTAAATCTAGCCCTTGGAGAGCCATATACCACCAATCTTTTTCTAGTTGGTAAAGATGAACATCCTTCATTGTTTGTTATCACTAACGAGATTGTGTAAGTGCCTGGCTTACTATAAAAATGAGAAGGATTTTGGCTATTTGAAGTTATGCCATCTCCAAAATCCCATGACCAACCAGTTATTGTTTCTGGTGTTCTAGGAATTGACTGATCCTTGAATCTAATTGTAACAGAATCGATACAACTACTTGAGTCACTCATGCTAAACACTGCAGTAGGAAGCGCTTTGGCATCTAATTGAACAATCGATGAGTCTACGCATCCGTTAACCGTAGTTGCTACTTGTTTAATATAGTAGGTTACTAGGTTTCCAGTAATATTTGGTGGCACCAATACTTTAGGACTTGTAGCAGTGGCAGATGGGAAAAATGAAAGTGGATTGCCAGTTGGAGTTGTATACGACCACAATTTGGCAGTAGGAACATTGCTTGTTTGATCCGTTAATTGCAATGTAATTTCACCACATACCAATGAATTATTAATTGTAAAATTAACATTTGGTCTTCGATACAAAGAAATATTGGTTGTTGTATCTGCTTTACATCCATTGATGGAAGTGGCTGTTAATTTGACTGCATAAATCGTATCTATATTTCCTGGATTGTCGCCAAATTGCAATTGGAATCGCTTATTGGTGCTTGTTGGCAATACTTGTAAACCAGAAGGTCTGTTCAGGGTTAAATTTGTAACAGTCCATGCAGCATTGTAAACATTATTTTTTGCAACTATACTTTCCGTTACAAAGTTTTTGAATCCAACCGGGTTGCCACATATTTCTTTACTTGTTACCGTAAAGTTTGGAGCAGGAGCCGGGAAGATGGTAATCTTTTTTGTAGTGCTATCATTACAGCCAGTACCGGTAAAGGTTGTAACGAGTTTTACATATAAGATTGAATCCGAAATATTTGAATTATTTCTAAATATAAATGTGGGACTATTCAGATTTGTGACTTTACTGTCATTTACATACCAGTCATAAATTAAGCCGGCAGTTTGATTGTTATTACCATAATAACTTGTGTTCGTAAATGCTAGTGGTAAGTTCGAACAAATGGTGGAGTCAGCAGTTACATTTGCTTTTACACTATTGGGCCTAGTAATTACTTGTCTTGAGAAGATATCTTGTGTACAACCCCATTTG